>JAYUBA010000999.1:0-4530 GCA_043741075.1 Frigoriglobus sp. | reverse complement strand
GGCTCGACCCGGTGGCGGCGGGGGCGTGCGTCCTGTTCGCGGACGGCCTCCGCTACGACGTGGGGCAGAAGCTGCTGGGCCTGCTCGCCGGTCGGGTCGGGGCGGTGCAGGTGCGCCACCAGTTCGCGGCCCTGCCGTCCGTCACGCCCACGGCGAAGGCCGCCGTGTCGCCGGTCGCCAGCAAGATCACGGGCACGCTCGCCGGGGAGGAGTTCCGCCCGTGCGTGGCCGAGGGCGGGAAGGACCTGACTCAGGATCGGTTCCGCAAGCTCCTGGCCGACGACGGCATCCAATACCTGACCGCGAGCGATGTCGGCGACCCGACCGGCAGGGCGTGGACCGAGTTCGGGAACCTCGACACGACCGGGCACAACGAGGGGACCGGGATGGCCCGCCGCATCCCCGAGGTGCTGGCCTCGCTAGTCCTGCGGATCGAGTCGCTGCTGGCGGCGGGCTGGGCGGAGGTCCGCGTCGTCACCGACCACGGCTGGCTGCTCATGCCGAAGGGCCTGCCGAAGTGCGAACTGCCCAAGTACCTGACGGCCACCCGGTGGCGGCGGTGTGCGGTCGTGAAGCCGACCGCGACGGTGGACCGACTGCCAACCTTCGGCTGGTTCTGGGCCGACGACGTGCGGATCGCCTGCCCGCCGGGGATCGGCTGCTTCATGGCCGGCGAGGAGTACAATCACGGGGGCCTCAGCTTGCAGGAGTGCGTGGTCCCGCAGTTCAGCATCCGGGCCGGCAAGGCGGCGGCGGTTTCGGCGAGGATCGAGTCCGTGAAGTGGTCCCGGCTCCGCTGCCGGGTCCAGGTCGCCGGCGAGTTCGCCGGGTGCAAGGTGGACCTCCGCGACAAGCCGGCGGACCCGGCCACCTCGCTCACGGGGGCGAAGGCCGTGGGGCCGGACGGGGCCGCCTCCCTGCCCGTGGCGGACGACAGCCGCGAGGGCACGGCGACGACGGTGGTGCTTCTCGACCCGGCGGGCAACGTCACGGCCAAAGCAGCGGTCACGGTGGGTGGGTAAATGCCGGAACTGGAACTCGACCCCCTGGACCGGCTCGTCGCCGACGCGTTCGACGGGTACATCGTCCGCAAGGACCTGGTGCGCCGCTTCGCCCGCCAGTTCCCTGTGCCCACTTACGTCTGCGAGTTCTTGCTCGGTCGCTACTGCTCCAGCACCGACGAGGGGGAGATCCAGGAGGGGTTGCAGATCGTGGAGCGACAACTGCGGGACCGGGCCGTCCGCAGCGGCGAGGAGGAGCTGTTCAAGGCCCGCGCGAAGGAGACGGGGTCGGTCAAGATCATCGACCTGATCTCCGCCCGGCTCGACGCCAAGACCGACTCGTACCTGGCGACCTTGCCGAGCCTGCAACTCAAAGACGTGGGCATCGACGGCAAACTGGTCGGCGACAACGAGCGGATGCTGACGGGCGGGTTCTACGCCGAGGTCGATCTCACCTACGACGCCGTGATCGCCCAGGAGAAGAGCGGCAGGCCGTTCGCCATCGCGGCCCTGCGGCCCATCCAGTTGTCGAAGCGGGACGTGCTGACGGCCCTCTGCGAGGGTCGGGCGAAGCTCACGACCGCCGAGTGGAAGCAGTTCCTGCTCCGCAGCATCGGCCTGGAGCCGGGCGGCATGACCCCCCGCAACGCCGACGTGATGCTGCTGCGGATGGTCCCGTTCGTGGAGGGCAACTACAACCTCGTCGAACTCGGCCCGAGGGGGACCGGCAAGTCGCACTTGTACCAACAGGTCTCCCCGTACTCGCACCTGGTGAGCGGCGGCAAGGCGACCGTGGCCCGGATGTTCGTCAACAACGCGAGCGGCCAGCGGGGGCTGGTCTGCCTGTACGACGTGGTCTGCTTCGACGAGGTGTCGGGCGTCTCCTTCGACCAGAAGGACGGCGTCAACATCATGAAGGGCTACATGGAGTCGGGCGAGTTCAGCCGCGGCAAGGAAAGCATCCGGGCTTACGGCAGCGTGGTGATGGTCGGCAATTTCGACGTGGACGTGCAGCACCAGCAGCGGGTCGGCCACCTGTTCGGCCCGATGCCCCCCGAGATGCGCAACGACACCGCCCTGATGGACCGCGTCCACTGTTACCTGCCGGGCTGGGACGTGCCGAAGATCAGCGAGGCGATCAAGACGGACCACTTCGGCCTGGTGTCCGACTTCCTGAGCGAGTGCTGGAGCCGGCTCCGCGGCCAGAGCCGGGTGTCCGCCCTCCAGGGCCGGGTGTCGTTCGGCGGGGCGTTGAGCGGTCGGGACCAGACTGCCGTGAACAAGACGGTGAGCGGGCTGCTGAAGTTGCTCCACCCGTCGCCGGACGTGCGGGTCCCCGACGAGGACCTGGAGTGGGCGGTGCGGCTGGCCCTGGAGTGCCGCCGGCGGGTCAAGGAGCAGCAGAAGCGGGTCGGCAGTGCCGAGTTCCGCAGCACCCAGTTTAGCTACACGCTGGGCAACGACGGGGTGGAGAAGTTCGTCGTCACGCCGGAACTGCAGAGCGAGGACCATGTGGGCCGCGACCCGCTGCCGCCGGGCCAGGTGTGGGGCATCAGCCCCGGCGGCCAGGACGAGGGGGCCGGGCTGTTCCGCATCGAGGTGACCGAGAGCGTCGGCAGCGGCGTCCGCATCCTGAACCGGCCCGCCCCCCAGCCGTTCGCCGAGTCGGTGAAGTACGCCGAGGCGAACCTGTACTCGCGCGGCCCGGAACTGGTCGGCGACCGCAACCCGCGCGAGCATGAGTTCTCGGTCCAACTGCGGGCGTTTGACGCGAGCAAGGGCGGTCAGTCGCTCGGGGTCGCGGCCCTCCTGGCCATGTCCGGCGCGCTCATCGGGAAGAGCCTGCGGGGCGGGCTGGTGGTGGTCGGCGGGCTAAACCTCGGCGGCTCCATCGACCCCCTGCCGAACGCCATCGACGCGGTGGAACTGGCGGTCGAGAAGGGGGCGACGGTGGTACTGATGCCGGTGTCGGCCCGGAAGCAACTGTTCGACCTGTCCGACGATATGGCGACGAAGGTGAACGTCCTGTTCTACGGCGACGTGCGGGAGGCGTTCATCAAGGCCATCGCGGACTAACCGACATTGCTGGCCGAGGAGGTCGTGCATCATGCCCCGAATTCCGTCACGACCGCCGCTCGACCTGTCCGGTAGGTGGGCCGTCGTCGAGTTGCCGTCGATGGACAACGACTATCTGACCCTGACGCCCGACCCGAACGTCCTCGTCACCCACACCGAGTTCGCCCGGTTCTCGGCCACGTTCGAGTTCGGCGCACAGTCGGGGGTGATTGACGGTCGGGTGGACGAGGTGTGGCCGGACGCGGCGGCAATTTTCTTCACATTCCTCGGCACGGACGAGGGCGACGAGGTCAGCGGGGCCGCCGCCGACGCGGCCTACCACGCCAAGGACGGCACGATCACCGGCACGATGCGCTACCACAACGGCGACGACCTCCCGTTCGTCTGGCGTCGGGTGGCGACGCCCGCGGCAGCGTCTGCCGTCTGCAAACCCCGACGCAAGAGGTAGACTTGCGTAATGCTCTGATTTCGAGCCAAGCCTAGTTTGCTACACGTCTCCGTCGGCTCGAGCGCAGAGTTTACTCCGCACGCAACCCTGCCCTATACTGCCAGTGACTCACCGGCTTGCCCCGGATGCAGGGCGAACTTCCCGCCCACCTTTTGCCGCCGCAAGCCCCCAAACTCACCCGAGTTCAGAGGGGGCTTCCGTGCGCGCGTCTTACACGCTGTGCCACTACTCCAAGCTCGACCACCTGCCTTCAGTTATGAGGGAGGGGTCGCGTCACGGATTTGACGCCTGCCCCGACACGTATAGCGTCCGGGTCGTCGTGAGCCTCACCACCCAGTCCGACTCGGATTGGATCGCCGTCCGCTACCTCTGCGACGTAGCCAGGGATGATCCGCCGCGGGAGCCGTGGCGGAGGCTGGAGCATCTAAACAGTTCGCCGTCCAACTCGGGGGGCAGGTCGGGCTACCGGACGCTCGCCGGTCCCGAACTGACGCTGGTTGCGGAAGCCGTCGGACGCGAACGGCATTACTTTCCCGCGTTCGTCACACATGGTGAGCCGTTCGCCCTCGACTCGACGTGACTCCGCCCGTCCCGGCCCCCGCCGAACGGCTTAGCACTGAACCGCACTCGACTGACCGCCTGCTAAAGAGTGTGGTGTCACAAACGAGATTAATTACGGAAACCGGGCAAAACCGTTCCTTACTCCGCGCGTTGGTAGTGAAAACGGTGGCACGCTTCCCCACGAAGTTTGGGAATAGTAAATATTTTTCATCGACTGCTTTACAGTCACGCAAAAATTGCCTAACGTGGCTGTAGAGGCAAAAACTAGCAATGCGGACACCCCGCAAATCTAGGCCCGCTGCCGGCTCCCCAGTATCAAGTTCGCCCTCCCCGCTAAAGCGGGGGTTGTCCGTCCGACAACGCGGCCTGTAAAGGTCGCAATCGCCACAATGCCGATGCCCGGCTACAAGCCGGCATCGTGCCGAGGAGAAGGCTATGCGCGTT
>JAYUBA010000998.1:0-4540 GCA_043741075.1 Frigoriglobus sp. | reverse complement strand
CGCATTCCGCCGCGTACAGCCTGCTCACGGAGAACCCGCACCGCAAGCCGAAGGTGACCGCCGCGGACATCATGCGGAACTACGACCCGGGCAAGAAGGCTCACGAAGACGCGCGGTGCCTCGCGTGCCACACGAACCCGGCGCTCGCGGAACCGGGGCCGACCGCCGACCCGCACGTGCTGGGACTGCGGAACGAAGGGGTGAGTTGTGAGGCGTGTCACGGGAACGCCGGCGGGTGGCTGGGCAGCCACACCAGTTGGAAGGGCAAGCGCGACGACGCGGGTTATAAGGCCGCCGGCATGACCGTGCTGGACGATGTCGGCGAGCGGGCGATGGACTGCCTCGGGTGCCACGTCGGGGCGCCCGCCGACAAGGAGCGCGGGCTGCCGGTTCGCGACATGAACCACGACATGATCGCCGCCGGGCACCCGCGGCTTAATTTCGACTTCGCCGAATACCTCCGCCGGCTGCCGCCTCACTGGCAGGAGAAGGATCGCGTGGCGAACAGCCCCCGCCCGCTCAACGCGGCGAAGGCGTGGCTCGTGGGCCGCGCGGCGCACGCCGAGGCCGCGTGCAAGCTGCTCGCGAGCCGCGCCGACCGCAGCGCGACCGACCCGAAGACCCCGTGGCCGGAGTTCGCCGAGTTCAACTGCGCGGCGTGCCACCACAACCTGCGAGTGGGAACCAAGGACGACCCGAACTGGCGGCAGAACGCGGCCAACCTCGACGGTCGCCCGCCCGGCGCGACGCCGTGGCAGATGATTTGGCCGATGACGCCCGCGGTCGGACTGCCGGGGCCGACGCGAGCCGACGCGGCGCTGAAGGAACTGTTGGTGGCGATGGAGAAGCCCCGCCCCGTGTCGGCCGCGACTGCGAAGGCCGCGGTGGTCGCACTCGGCGACCTGGAGGCACGGCGGAAGGCGTTCGCCGGCCTGCCAGATGCTGAAGCCGTGCGGCAGGTCCGCGGGTGGCTTCACCCTAACGGTAAGGTGTCGGACGCGACCGTGCGGGAGTGGGACAGCGCCACGCAGATGTACTACGGAATGGCCGCGCTCGAACGCACCTACGCGAAACCGGAGCGCGTCTCTCCAAAGTTCGGTAAGGCGTGGGACGCGTTCCGCGCGAAAGATTGGGGCGAGTCTGCGAAGTTGCTCGGCGACATTCGGACGATTCAGCAGCAGAGGCCGTAAGTCACCACGGATTCCCCGCACGGACGCGACGGACCACCCGCGAGTAGCACCGTGCGCCCCGTTCTCCTCACCGCCGCCGTGTTGGGCGGATGCGCCGTCGCCAGCGTGTTCCGCCCGGCGAACTCCCAGCCCCCGGAGCGGCTCCCCGACCTCGCCGCCACGGACCCGGCCGCGAACCCGCACGCCAAGCCCTATGGCGTCGGCACGGCACCGTTCGCGCAGCGCCCCGCCACGTCGTGCTCGGCGTCATCGTGCCACGGCGGGGGCGAAGTCGGCAAGGTCGGCAGCGAGCATACCACCTGGGCACCGGAGGCGTTCCCGCGCGGGGACAGCGACCCGCACACGAAGGCGTACCGCGCCCTGTTCAACCCCGTGTCGGTCGCGATGGCGAAGCACCTCAACCTCAAGGAGGGCGCGCACAACGCGGCGCTGTGCCTGAAGTGCCACGCGGTCGATAGCGCGAAAGACCCGGCGACGCGGGAGCAGATTCTGTCCGAGGGCGTCGGGTGCGGCGCGTGCCACGGCCCGGCGGACAAGTGGATCGGCGCGCACTACACCGCGGAGTGGAAGGCGCTGACGAACCGCGAGAAGTGGGACACGTACGGGTTCGTGCCGGCGGGCAACCTGGTGGCCCGCACGCTGAACTGCGCCGGGTGCCACGCGGGCGACGCGGACCGCGACGTGAACCACGACCTGTACGCGGCCGGGCACCCGCGGCTCGCGTTCGAGGCGGCCAGCTTCCACAACCAGCCGGGCTACCGCAAGCACTGGACCGAGAAGACTGCGCAACCGGACTTCGAGGTGCGGCTGTGGGTGGTCGGGCAGGCCGCGGCGCTCCGCAGCGCGACCGACCTACTCCTCGCACGGGCCAAGAGTTCCGACGGCGCGTGGCCGGAGTTCGCGGGCTACAGTTGCTACTCGTGTCACCAGAAGGTCGGCGCGGCCGAACTCCGCGGGGTCGCGAGCGCCGGCCCGCGCCCGGCCGGCGCGCCCGGTTGGGAGGTGTGGTCGAACACCGCGATCGAACTGGCGGCCGAGTATTGCGGGGCCGCGTATCCTGACTTACACGCGCCGGACCTGAGTCAGGTGAAGGCCCTCCGCACGATGATGGAAGCCGGGCGCACGCCCCCCGCGGCGAAGGTCGTGGAACAGGCGAACAAGGCGCTGGCGCAACTCGACGCGTGGCTCGTGGCGATGCAGGCCGCGGACGACAACAGGGCCGCACGGAAGCCGGTCCCCGCGGGCACGGCCGAGCGACTCGCCCACGCGCTCGCGGCCAACGCGCTGGCGAAGGACGAGAAGCTCAAGGACCACGACTGGGACGCGCTGGCCGCGAACTACCTCGGCTGCGCGGCGATGTACCACGCCACCGGGGGCATTGCGGGCGGCACCAAGTGGGTCAAGGAACTCGACGCGGTGCGCGGGAACCTGAAGTTCCCGAAGGCGGCGGGCGGGCGGTTCGACAGCCCGGCCGACTTCGATCTGAAGAAGCTGAACCTGCGGACGAACTTCGAGCGGTTGCGGGACGCGACGGCTCCAACGGGGGGGAACTGATGACGACGGCACGAGCGGGGCGGGTGCGGTTGGTGATGGCCGCGCTCTTGTGCGCCGGCGGGGTCGGGTTCGGTCTGCTCGCGCCGAGCGGCCCCGCCCCGGCGCGAGCCGCGCAGAAGGAGCAGCCGGGGCCGAAATCGGCCGACCCGCTCTTTCCGAAAGCCAAAGACGATGTCGCGACCGGATACGCCGCGTGCAGCGCGTGTCACGCGCAACAGCTCCCCGTCAACGCGAAAGTCAATGTCTTCGCGAAGAACTTCAAGTCGCACGAGTTCGTGTTACTCAGCGAAGGCGGAACTTGGTTGACGGAAGACCCGCACTCCGCCGCGACGAAAGTGCTGGAAGGGCCACTCGGCACGCAGATGACGAAGATCCTCAAGTATGAGGTGACGAAGGCACCGCAGTGCCTCACTTGCCACGCCATCGACAAGTACCCGGGCGCGCCTCTCCCGAAGGACGTGAACATTAAAGAGCGCTTTGACGACGCGCAGGGTGTCACGTGTAACGCCTGCCACGGCGTGCGAAAAGCCTGGCAGGGCGAGCACTACGCCGACCAGAACAAAACGATTCCGTGGCGCACCCTCACTCCCGCCGACAAGGAAGAGAAGGGCATGCGGAACCTCCGCGACCCGGTCGTGAAGGCACAACTGTGCGCGAGTTGCCACGTCGGCGATCCGGACCTGAACCGCGTCGTCACCCACGACATGTACGCCGCCGGGCACCCGCCGCTACCCCCGTTTGAACTCGGCACGTTCATGGAAGGGCAGCCGAAGCACTGGGGCTATCCGACCAACCCCCAACTGAAGTTCTTCACGGACGAGGGCTTCAAGGTGTTCACCAAGACCGACGCGGTCAAGGACAACTGGATGTGGGACCTGTACCGGTTCCACCCGGAAGAGAAAGAAGTGTACATGGCGCGGCAGATGACGGCCGGGGCAGTTGCGTCGCTGCACGCCGAGATGAAGATGCTCGCCGCGGACGCCGAAGCCGTGATGAAGGGAACGGAAGGCTCGGTGGACTTCGCGCGGTTCGATTGCTTCGCCTGCCACCACGACCTCAAGGTGCCCAGCGACCGCCAGAACCGCGGCTACGTCGGCCCGCCCGGTCGCCCGACGCTGAAGGCGTGGACGGCCGCGCTGCCGAGCGTCGTCGTCGAACACGCCGCCGGGTTGAAGGTCGGACCGGCCCCGGAGCGGACCCCGTTCGCCGGCCCGGCCAAGGACTTCCGCAAGAACTGGGACGCGGTGCAGACGGCCGCGCTGGCCCGCCCCTTCGGGCGCCCCAAGGAACTGAACGAGGCCGCCAAGGAGATGGCCGCGTGGTGCGACGCGTTCATGAAGCAGCAGCAGTCCGAGGCCCTGCCCGTGTACACGCCGGCGAACGCGGCGGCGCTGCTCACGGCGATCGGGAACGCGGCCGTGGCGAAGGAGTGGACCGCCGACCCGGAGGCGGCCATGCACTTGACGTGGGCGTACGTCACGCTGCGGACTTCAATGAAGATGGCCCCCAACGAGGCCGCGCTCAAGAAACTCGGCATGACGGTGCCGGTCCGCGTTCGTGAACCCAGAGAAGATCCGGTGGACAGCGGCAAGTTCACTTACTCGAACGCCGCGGGCGACCCGCTCACCGTCGGCGACACCCTCCGCCAGCGCCTCGACGTGTTCAGCAAGTACAACGCGAGGGACTTCACCAGTTCCTTCCGCGGGGTGCTCGGCGCGCCCCCGAAGTAGTTTCCCCCGCCACAAAAGCCGAAGGCCGCGTCCGGGTCGCTGTGCGACCCGGACGCGGCCTTCTTC
>JAYUBA010000997.1:0-14141 GCA_043741075.1 Frigoriglobus sp. | reverse complement strand
CACTGTCCACTGACCACTGCTTAGTAGTGGCACGGGACGGACTTCACCGCGACGACCACCTGCTCGTCCGGTACGTCGTCGGCGGTGCCGGCGTAACTGGTGTCCCTGGGGTCGATGAGCAGCGCGGTGCCGCGGTCCGAGTGGCCCCGGAGGGCGGTGAGGAGCTGGCGCCGTTCGGCTTCGGCGAGAGGACGGAAGTCCATGACACGATCCTCAAGAAGGGCGAAGGGACGAAACGGGCGACGGGCAACCAAGCCGTCGGTCTCGGAGCGGGCGCGGGAGGCGCTCGAAAGTGTGTTGCGGTCGGTGCCGCGGGCGTCGGTGCCGCGCGGCGGTCGGGTTGTCGCGGCGGCCGTCGTCGGCGGCGACGGTCGGGTGCTTCGGGATCGGTCGTCGGTCGAACCGGCACCGCTATGATAACCGCCCCCGCGAGCCGCACAAGAGAACTGTTCGCGGCACCTGTCTTTCGCGCCCGCCGCCGGTTACCCTGTTGGGAAGAAAGCGGGCCGGCCGGGACGCCCGTCGCGTAGCCCCCGGCACCCGATTCACTTTCCTGGAGTCTCGCCTTGCGACTACTCACTCTCCTCGCCCTCGTGGCGCTCCCGTGCCCCGCGTCGGCCGCGCCGGAGGTGCCCGCGCCGCCGACCGAACTGGTCGAGTACGTCACCAAGAAGGACGACTCGTTCTCGTGGAAACTCGCGGACACGAAGAAGACCGACACCGGCACGATCTACGAGATCGATCTCGTCTCGCAGACGTGGCACGACATCACGTGGGACCACAAGATTCAGGTGTTCGTTCCGAAGAACGCGAAGCCGCAGGCGACGATGGTGCTGTGGAACCAGGGCGGCACGCCGAACCTCCTCTCCGGCGTGCTGGGGATGTCGATCGCGGAGCGCGTGAAGGCGCCGGTCGCGTTCCTCTACGGCGTGCCCAAGCAACCGCTCTTCGGCGGCAAGAAGGAAGACACGCTCATCGCCGAGACGTTCGTGCGCTACCTCGACACGAAGGACGGCTCCTGGCCTCTGCTGTTCCCGATGGTGAAGAGCGTGGTGAAGGCAATGGACGCGCTGCAGCAGTTCGCGAAGAAGGAGTGGGACTACGAGGTGAAGTCGTTCGTCATCACTGGCGCGTCGAAGCGCGGGTGGACGACGTGGCTCACCGCCGCGACCGGCGACAAGCGGGTGAAGGCCATCGCGCCGCTCGTCATCGACACGCTCAACATGCCGGTGCAGATGAAGAACCAGGTGGGGGCGTTCGGCAAGCCGAGCGAGATGATCAAGGACTACGTCGAGCGGAAGTTGGTGCCGATCCCGGACACGCCGGAGGCGAAGAAGCTGTGGCGGATGGTCGATCCGTGGGTGTACCGCGACAAGATCACGGTGCCGAAGATGATTATCAACGGGTCCAACGACCCGTACTGGCCGCTGGACGCGCTGAACTCGTACTGGGACGACATGAAGGGCGACAAGTGGATCCTGTACGTGCCCAACGCCGGCCACGACCTGCGCGAGCGCGACAAGGGCGGCAAGCCGGAACTGCTCCCCATGCGCGCGGTGAACACGCTGTCCGCGTTCTGTCACTGCATGATCTTCGACAAGCCGATGCCGGGGCTGTCGTGGGTGTGCGACGAGAAGGCGGGCGTGTGCCGCCTCGAGGTCACGTCCGCGGCGAAGACGACCGGGATGCGCGTGTGGAAGGCGGAGTCCGAGACGCGCGACTTCCGCAAGGCCCACTGGGTCGAGGACACCGGCGCGCGGTTCCCCGCGACGGTTCGGGCGCCGGAGGAGGGCTTCCGGGCGTTCTACGCGGAAACCGAGTACGACATGGACGGGCTGAAGTTCAACCTCTGCACGCAGCTCCGCATCCTCGAAGCGAAGAAGTAATGGCCTGGGACTTCGCGCGCGAGCTGGAGAAGTGGGGGCCGGACCTGGCGAGCGGGGGGCGTAAGCCCCCTGTGCCTTTCGACGCATATCGCGCGAGCAACGCACACGGCGCTCCGAACGCGCAGGGGGGGAGCGACGCACAGGGGGCTTACGCCCCCCGCTCCGCGAGCGTGTCTGAGGCGCGAAGTTATTGCGCGCACGTCGCGAAGTCGCACTACGAGAACTTCACCGTCGTCTCGCTGCTGCTGCCGCGGCGGCTCGTGCGGCACTTCCACGCGGTGTACGCGTACTGCCGGTGGTCCGACGACCTCGCCGACGAGACCGCCGGCGGCGAAGACGCGCTGCGGCTCATCGCGTGGTGGCGCGCGGAACTGCTGACGTGTTACGACGGCACGCCGCGGCACCCGGTGATGATCGCGCTCCGCGAAACGATCCGCCGGTTCGACATCCCGGCGCAGCCGTTCCTCGACCTGCTCGTCGCGTTCGAGCAGGACCAGCGCATAAAGCGGTACGACACCTTCGACCAACTCCTCGGCTACTGCCGCAACTCCGCGAACCCGGTCGGCCGGCTCGTGCTGCACCTGTTCGAGTGTTTCGACGCGGAGCGGGCCGCGCTCTCGGACGAAGTCTGCACCGGGCTGCAACTCGCGAACTTCTGGCAGGACGTGACGCGCGACTTCGCCATCGGCCGCGTGTACCTTCCGGCCGAAGACCGCGCGCGCTTCGGGTACACCGACGCCGACCTCGCGGCGAACCGCTGCACGCCGCAGTTCCGCGACCTGATGCGGTTCGAGGTGGGCCGCGCCCGCGGCTACTTCGACCGCGGCGCCGCGCTGCTCCCGCTGCTGCCGCGCGAGGCGCGCGTGGACGTAGACCTGTTCATCCGCGGCGGTCGGGCGATCCTGCGCGCCATCGAGCGCACCGGCTACGACGTGCTGTCGCGCCGCCCCGAAGTGAGTAAGTGGGAGAAGGGGAAGTTGCTGCTGGGCGCCGTGGCGCGGAAGCTGTTGCCATCGTAGCGCACGCGGCCCGCGTGCTCTTCACACCGCACGCGGGCCGCGTGCGCTACGACAGTTCCTTCAGCGCCATCTCGGCGATGCTCCGGCCGATCGCAATCGACGCCGTGGCGGCCGGCGACGGCGCGTTCAACACATGAATCATTCGCGGCGCCTGGCGGATGAAGAAGTCGTCCACCAACTTGCCGTCGGGCGCGACCGCCTGCGCGCGGACGCCGGCACCCGCGCGAACGAGGTCGTGGAACGACACTTCGGGGATGAGCTTTCGCAGCGCGTGCCAGAACGCCCGGCGGCTCAGCGAGCGGTACATCTCGTGCATCCCCGTCCACCAGAACCGGCGCGACATCTTCCAGAAGCCGGGGTCGGTCGCGAGTTCCCACATGTCGCGCACGCTGAAGTCGCGCAGCCGGTAGCCCTCGCGGCGGAACGCGAGTACCGCGTTCGGCCCGCACTCGACGCCGCCGCCGATCATCCGCGTGAAGTGGACGCCGAGGAACGGCAGTCGCGCGTCCGGCACCGGGTAAATGAGGTGCCGGCACAGGTGTTCGGCACGCGGCTTCAGTTCGTAATACTCGCCGCGAAACGGCACGATCCGCACGCCCGGTTCGACGCCGCACAGCCGCGCGACGCGGTCCGAGTACAGCCCGGCGCAGTTCACGAGCAGCTTGGCGCGAATCGGTCCGGCGGTCGTTTCCGCGGTCAGCGCGTCGGCTTCGCGCGTGCAGCCGAGGAACTTCGCGTCGGTGCGGACGCTGCCGCCGGCTTCGGCGATCTTGCGCGCGTACACCTCCGCGACCGCCTTGTAGTTCACGATGCCGGTTTCGGGGACGCGCAGCCCGCCGACGCCGCGCACGTGCGGTTCGATCTCGCGGAGTTGGTCGCCCGTGAGGCGCGTAATGCCGCGGAGGCCGTTCGCGCTGCCGCGGCGCTCGAGTTCGTCGAGCGCGGCCAGTTCGCCCGCGTCCGTGGCGACGACGAGCTTCCCGCACCGGTCGTGCGGGACGCCGTTCTCCGCGCAGAAGCGGTACATGAGTTCGCGGCCTTCGGCGCAGGTCCGCGCCTTGGCCGAACCCGGCTTGTAGTAGAGGCCGGAGTGAATCACGCCGCTGTTGTGGCCGGTCTGATGAAGGGCGACGTGCTTTTCGGTCTCGACGACCGTGACCGCGGCGCGGCCCGCGAGCGCCAGCCCGGTGCCGAGGCCGACGATCCCGCCGCCGACGATGAGTACGTCCGTGGTGTGCATGGTGGGGCGCGTCACAGGAGTGGCGCGAATCCTTGGAGCCGGGCCACCCTCTGCGGAAGGCCGCATCGCTCGAGTGCCGGGAGAAATTCCTCGACCGACTTCGGCGGATGCTTCAAGCTCTCCCGCTGCCGTTTGACGGCCAAACACACCGCGCAGGAATCCAGGTCCAGGAGATGGGTTACGAACTCGTCCGGGTGTCGGGCTTCGATTCCGAGCGGGGCCAACGTCGCCGCCGGGAAGTCTTTCAGGTTAAAGGTCACGATCACGTCGGCACGCCCTCGGATCGCCGCCGCGAGGACGTGCCGGTCGTCGGGGTCGGGAAGGTGGAGCGCCGGAATCAGTCCCTCGTAGCCCGTCACGAGACAATCCCGGACGTGCGCGTTCATCAGGTCGCGGACGCGTTCGGTTTGTGGTCGGGTGATATCCGTGTGGTTCTGTTGCACGTTCCGCATCCACTCCTCGTGAATCGCGTCCGTTCACTTCGCCTGGAAGAGGTCCGTCAGAGCCAAGTACATCAGCAGGCTCCGAAGCTGAGCCGGGTAGAGGACGCAGGCGTCGTAGACGGCGGTGAAGTGGCTCACGGTCGATAGCCCAGACCGAGTTCCTGATCGAGAGCTGACAGCTCTTCGAGTGCCTTCAACCGCTCGGCGTCGATACGAGCTTTGTATGCCAGTACGTCGGCGCAGCGGACGCGGCGGTGCGTGCCGACCTTGCGACCAGGGATCAGCCCGTCGTCGAGCAACTTCACGAGGTACGGGCGGGACACGTTCAAGAGGTCGGCCGCCTGTTGGGTCGTCAACTCCGCGTGAATGGGGATCAGCGTCACCGCGTTCCCTTGGGCCATCTCGATGAGGATGTGCTGAAGGAGCTTCGCCGCCGCGAGCGGGAGCGCGACCGTTTCGCGCGTCTTACCGTCATCGACTTCCAGCCGCAGCCCCCGCGCACCGGGCAGGCGCGCGGCCAACCGGCGGCTCGATTCCCCGGCAACGCGGGACTCATCAGCGGTCGGCGCAACCGCAGCATAATCCTCATTCAGGGTGGCAATCACGATGAACCTCCAGCCGGCGCGGGAAGACAGTACACAGACACATGATAGACACCAGTCGAGATAAACGCAATATCCGAAACGTCGTTCCGCTACTTCACTTCGGGCCGCCGATCACGTTCATCATCTTCTCCGTCTGCATCGGGCGGTCGCCCAGGCAGTCCGCGGCCATGCGCACCTTGAACCACGCCTGATCCGCCTTTTTGCCCTCGAAGGTGAGCGTGTAGGTCACCTCGCCGTAAGCGGGAACCGACTCCTGACCGAACTGCACGGCCGCCCCGTTGATTTGTGTCGGCGGGGTCGCTTGCACCACGCTCACCGCGTCCGGCACGTCGATCTGCACGCGGACGTTGCGGGCCGCTTCGCCGCCGTTGTTTTTCACCTTCACCGTGAACACGCCCTGCTTGCCCACCTGCACCGTCAGCGGCTTGAACTCCGTCTCCCACACCAGCGCCGCGGTGCCCGCGAACACGGTCGCCAGTTCCTGCCCGGCCTTCGTGCCGCGGGCGTCGCTCGCGCTCGCCACCACCACCCGCCGGCCGGTCGTGTTCGCCTTGATCGCGAACCGGAACGCCTGCGCCTCGCCCGGTTCGAGCCGCGGCACCTGCCACACGATCGAGTCGCGGAAGACCTGCCCGCCGTCGGTCTTCATGGTCGGCTTGCAGTCCGCCGGGAGGGTGCCGGTCACCTTCACGCCCGCGCTCGGCAGCGTGCCGGTGTTCCGCACCGTGATCTCGTACTTCGCGCTCTCGCCCGCGCTCACCACGCCCGTCGGGCCGGTAAGCTTCACCTCCAGCCCCGGCACGAGCACCTGCGTGCGGGCCTCCGCGGGCTTGTCCGCCACGAGTCGCTGCCCGCTGACGCTGGTGAGCGTGAACACGTCCTTCGCTTCGCGCGGCGTGACGCGGTACTCGATCACCTTGCGCTCGCCCGGCTGGAGCTTCGCGATCTCCCACAGCCACTGCTGCCCTTCGGGCTGGGCGAGCTTCTTCCCGCCGGCGGTGATCGCCTCCACCTCCGCCGACGTGGGCAGGTTCTCGACCACGCGCACGCCCTCGGCCGTCACCTTGCCGGTGTTCTCGATCTGCACGCGCACCGTGTACGTCTCGTCCCGCACCGTCTGCTTCGGCGCGGTCTTCGACACCTTGATCGTGGGCTTCGCGAGTTTCGTCGTGACCGACTGCCCGTGCTCGTACTTCACGTACGCGAGGTTCTTCAGCTCGGTCACGTCCTTCTTGTGGCGAAGAATCAACTCGATCGTCTTGAAGGCACCGCCCTTGAGCGTGCCGAGCGACCAGACGAGTTGCTTGGGAGTCGATTGCGCCTTATCCGGTTCGGGTTCGGCCTTCACCACGCCTTCGACTTCCGCGGCGAGCGGGTTGCGCACGGTGACGCCGTGCGCGTCGGCGGACGACACGTTCTGCACGGTGATGACGTACTTGATGTCGTCGCCGGGCGGCATATCGGCGGGCACGCGGACGCGGATCGTGACCACCGGGTACGCCGGGTCGGGCACGTCGGCCCCGGCGCGCGGCGCGTTCGCGACCGGTCGCGCCGGCGCTCCGGCCGGTTGCTTCAGCGCCGCCGGTTCGACGCTTTCATCTTGAATGGTGGGAACGACGAGCGGGAGGAGTTTCTCCTCGTCCTTCTTGGCTGCTGCACCCGGCGCGTCTGGGTAGAACTCGATCTTCGCCGGCGGCATCGGCTGCGGGATCGGGTTCTGCGCGGGCGCGGCGAGCGCGACGACGGCCCACGCCGCGACGACGGCCCACGCCGCGGCGACCGCCGCACCGCCCACCACCGCCGCCCGCACGCGATTCCACCCGGCCATGCCGCACCCTCCGCGAAGTGCCGATCTTCCCGGCTCGCGGTGGCGGTATAGCGTCCCCTGCGAAACTGCGAAAGATCAGTTGGTGCGGTGGCGGCGACGCCCCACTTCTGGCAAACTGAGTGCGTCTTGCGTACGCGGTTCCGCATTCTTGCGCCGAACTTCAATACCCGCGGGCGCGGAGCGAATTGCAAGAGGGCGCGTCACTCGCGCCGAGGGGGCACCATGAGCGTGGCCGACGAGTTGGACAAGCTGAACGCGATGCGCGACGACGGGACGATTTCCCACGAGCAGTACGAGCGCGCGAAGGCCAAACTGCTCGACAAAGACGGCGACGCGCGCGACGACGAGGAGCGCGAGGAGCGCCGCCCGCGTCGAAGGCGCCGCGACCGCGACGAAGAGGACGCCGGGGAAGCGGAACTGTCCCCGCGCGCCCGGCGGAAGAACGTCCGCGACTGGTGCATGGTGCTACACCTGTCGCTGTTCGCCGGGCACGTGGTCCCGTTCGGCGGGGTCATCGCGCCCATCGTCATCTGGCAGACGAAGAAGGACGAGATGCCGGAACTGGACGAGCACGGCAAGAACGCGGTGAACTGGCTCCTCTCCGCCATCATCTACGCGCTGGTCTGCATCCCGCTCTGCTTCATCGTCGTCGGCTTCGTGCTGCTGTTCGCCCTCGCCGTCCTCCACGTCGTGTTCCCGATCATCGCGGCGGTGAAGGCGAACGAGGGGCGGGTGTGGAAGTACCCGCTGGCGATCCCGTTCTTCAAGTGAAAGTGACGCCCGCCCGACCTTTAACCGTGGTCGGGGAGGCGCTGCAACTCCGGGAACGCGGTCACCGTCTGGTCGGGCGTGTGGTTGAACACGACGCGGCCGGCGGTGTGCCAGCTCCCGCCGTGGAAGGTGAACACCGCGGTGGCCGGGCGCGGCTCGCGGGCGGCCGGTACGTCTTCCATGTCGCCGCCTTCCACCGGCACGAAGTCGATCTGCACCGGCACCAGCGCGACGATGCCGCCGGTCGCGGTGTCGCGCACGAGTACCGCATCGCCGGTGATGCGGCACCCGACCCACCGCAGCCCGCGCGGCAGCCCGGTCGCGCCGGCCGCCTTCAGTAGTTGCTCCTCGAACCGCTCGTGCTGGAGGCGGAACAGTTCGCGGCACCGCTCGACGTGGACCGCGTGGCCGAGTCGCCACAGCCACCGCCCGGCCAGCGCGACGAGCGCGAACGCGAACGCCCCGCCGCCGACCCACCACCACAGGCTGATGTTGCTCATCGGTCACTTCCCCGCGAAGATGCCGACGCGGGCGGCGCGCAGCATCGGGATGGCGTGAACGGCCCGCCGCTCCTGCCCGGCGTGGTGGCTCCCCGGAAACTGCCTCGCCACGATCTGTTCGGCGCTCAGTCCCAGGGCCGCGTCCGCTTCGATCGCCGAGTACCGCGACTTCACGGCGGCACCGTTCTGCATCCCGGTGCCGGTGTTGCCGAGGAAGACCAGCGCCGCGAACACGCACAGCGCGACTGGAACCCACTTGCGGCCGAGCTTCACCCACACGAGGTACGCCGCCGCGAGCAGCGGCCACGAGAGCATCGAGTACCGCGACCACAGCCCCATGTCCCCGCCCATGCCCGCACGGCCGACGCCGATCGCCAGCGCCACACCCGCCACGCCCGCGGCTACCGCGACCAATCCCGCGACCGACAACCGCTCGCCCGGCTCCTTCCACCGCGGCACCAGAAGGGCCACCGTGGCACCGCCGAGCGCGAGTATTCCGGCGAAGGCCGCCAACCAGACCGGCGTCATGGCGATGCCGAACGACATCGCCAGCACCTCGCCGGCGACGCGCAGCACCGCGCGCGGGTCGGTACTCGGCACCGGGTGCAGCGGCGGGCGCTCGTACCCGCCGGCGTACACGCCGAGGTACGCCAGCGGCAACGCCGCGAGCAGAAGCAGAAGCGCCGCCCGGCCCTTCTCCCCACTCTGCCACACGCTCGCGGCGACGACCACCAGCCACGCCGCGACCGGCGGCACCACGACCAGCCCAGACCCGCCGGTGAGCGCGAGGAGCATGAGCAGCACGCCCGCGGTCACGCCGGAGCGGAACGCGTTCGCGCGCGTGATGCGCAGCGCCACAACGACAAGGCCGGTCGCCAGCACCGCGAACAGTACGAAGCAGATTTGGTAGCCCATGATGAAGTTCTCCCAGTGCCCGACGTGCAGCAGGGAGACGGGGAAGAACGCGTCGGCCCAGTGCGGTCTTCCGCGAAGCTGATCGGCGAGGCGCATGA
Organism: Frigoriglobus sp.; assembly: GCA_043741075.1. GTDB lineage: Bacteria > Planctomycetota > Planctomycetia > Gemmatales > Gemmataceae > Gemmata. The sequence goes on along the minus strand of JAYUBA010000997.1, from coordinate 4,836 downwards.
GGTACAGGGCGAGGGCGGCGAGCATCGCGACCTGGAGCAGCATCCCGGCGCGGAAGTCGTGCGTGAGCGCGAAGAGCGTGAGGTACACGGCCCGCGGGAGCGGGAGCCGGTGCTCGTTGTGCTGCTGCCAGAGCCACGGCAGCGCCGATTCTTCGCCGAGTAGCGCCGGCACGAACTCCCACTCGTCGGCGTAGGGGGCGTTCGTGCCGATGACTGCGACGAACGCGACCGCGCTGACCGCGAACACGGCCCACACGGCGACGAGCGCCCGGCGGAGCGAACGGAACGTCGCGCTTGTCGCGGGGGCGGTCGGTGTGTAAGTTTGTGTCATCGCTTCCGCGTTCGGGGCGTCTCTTTCACGGAGTGCAGTATATGGTCGAGCGGCGCATCGAACTGGACCGGCGCTACATGCGCAAGAAGAAGATGAACAAGTTGAAGGCGCAACTGGAGACCGCGACCGGCGAGGCGCGGGACAAGCTGCTGTACAAGATGCGCCGCATCAGCCCGTTTTGGACCGAGCCGGTGAAGCCGGAAGGCAAGTAGTTTTCGTAGGGTGGGTCAAGGCTTTGCGCAGGCCCACCCTGCGTCTTGAACCACGAAGACTACAAGACGCGCAACGCCTCCAAGTCCCGCCAGAACCCCGGATACGTCTTCGCGACGCACCCCGGATTGCGGATCACCACGCCGGGCACCCTCAGCCCGACCAGCGCCAGACTCATCGCCATGCGGTGATCGTTGTACGTGTCTACCGCGCAGCCTATCAGCGGGCGCGGGTGGATCGTCAAGCCGTCGTCGCGTTCGTCCACTTCCGCGCCGAGCTTGCGCAGTTCCGTCGCGAGGGCCGCGATGCGGTCCGTCTCCTTGTGGCGGATGTGCGCGACGTTGCGAATGGTGGTCGGCCCTTCGGCGAAGCACGCGACCGCGCCGAGCGTCATTACGGTGTCGCTGATGTCGTTCATATCGACATCGACGCCGCGAAGCGTGCCGCCGTGAACGGTGATGCCCGCGTCGCACCCCTCGACGCGGCAGCCCATCTGCGCGAGCACATCGACGAACCGCACGTCGCCTTGCAGCGATGCGCGGTTCAGGCCGCTGACGGTGACGCGCCCGCCGGCGATCGCGGCGGCAGCCCAGAAGTACGACGCGGAAGAGGCATCCGGCTCTACGCCGATCGAGCCACCACAGTAAAGCTGATTCCCAGGAATGCGGTAATGCCCAGGCACGTCAGAGTCCACCCGTAGCCCGACCATACGAAGCAACTTGAGCGTCATTTCGACATACGGCTCGGACACCAGCGGACCGACGACTTCGATTGTGGTATCGCCCCTCGCGAACGGACACACGAGCAACAAAGCGCTGAGAAACTGACTGCTGACATCGGCCTGGATGCGAACATCATCCCCGTGCAGTCCAGCCGCGTTCACGATCACGGGCGGACAGCCGTTGTCGAACTGACTGTGAACATCAACTCCGAATTGCTTGAGCGCGTCGAGCAGGTCACGAATCGGGCGCTCGCGCATTCGCGGGACGCCGTCGAGCCGGTACGTTCCTTCGCCCAGCGCGAGCATCGCCGTCAGAAAGCGAATCGTCGTTCCCGAGTTGCCGACGAACAGATCCGCGCGATCATTCGGTATCCACTCGTCGTCTTCAATCATTTCATGGCTCTGATCGCGGCGGACCTCAATCGTATTGATTGCCCAATCGAAGTGAACGATCCAGCCAAGCCGCTTTAAGCAGTCAACCATCACCTCGGTGTCTTCACTGCGCAGCGCACCACATACTGTGCATCCCGGTGATGCCAGCGCCGCGAGAACTAGCGCGCGGTTGGTGATGCTCTTGCTGCCGGGGACGGTCACGGTCGCATTCACCGGCTTCGCCAAGGGAGTGATTGGCAGTTCAGAAGTGTAGGTGAAGTCTGACACATGGCTCTCTTCGCCGCTTGCGGCTTTGCGTGCGTCCCGCGAAGCCGCAAGCGGCTCAGGTGGGGTACGTCACTCGCATCAGAAACAAGCCTTCAGGGGGCGCAGTTGGCCCTGCCAACCTGCGGTCCATTGCCTTCAACACATCTTCGATCTGCGCTTCCGGCCAGAAACCGCGCCCCACTTGCACCAGACTCCCCGCGATCGCCCGCACCATGTTATAGAGGAAGCCGTTCGCCTCCACGTCGATCCAGATGCACTCGCCGAACCGAATCACTGAAATATGGGTGATGGTCCGCACACTTGTCAAGCGATTCGGCCATTCTGTTTCAAAACAGCGGAAGTCGTGCCGGCCGACGAGGCACCGCCCGGCACGCGCCATCGCCTCCGCGTCGAGACTTTGCCGCACGAACCACGCGTACTTCCGCAGGAACGGGTCTTGAATGCGGCCGTCCTGGATGACGTAACGGTAGGACTTCCGCACCGCGTCCTTGTTCGCGCAGAAGCTCTGCGGCACCTCGACGACTTCGCGCACGCTCACATCGCCGGGCAACTTCGCGTTGATCGCCTTGAGTAGCGTTTCGCACGAAAGCTTGCTCGCGGTGTAAACGTTGGCGACCTGCCCGACCGCGTGAACGCCGGAATCCGTGCGCCCGCTACAGTTCACGCGCACGCGGGCTTCGCGGGTGATCTCGGCGATGGCTTTCTCGATGGTCTCCTGCACCGTGCGCCGGCCGGGCTGCGTCTGCCAGCCGAAGAAGTCCGTTCCATCGTAGCGGATGGTGAGCTTGAGGTTGCGCATGGTTGGAGGCGAACCCGGAGCGTAAGCGACGGGGTGTTTTCAAACGCGCCCCGTCGCTTACGCTCCGGGTTCGCCGGATCACTTCACAATCCCGCGTTTCACGAGTTCTTCGGCACACTGCACCGCGTTGCTCGCGGCACCCTTGCGGAGGTTGTCGGCCACGACCCACAGGCACAGCGCGTTCGGGTTGCTGGGGTCCTGGCGCACGCGGCCGACGTAGGTGTGATCCGTGCCCTCCGCGTGGATCGGCTGCGGGAACTGGCCGCCGACCGTTTCGTCCATGAATACCACGCCCGGCGCCTTCGCGAGCGCGGCCTTCGCGTCCGCGACCGATAGCGGGCGCGCGAACTCGACCGTGATCGCCTCGCTGTGGGCCACCCGCACCGGCACGCGGACGCACGTCGGGCACACGCCCATCGTCGCGTCGCCCATGATCTTTCGCGTCTCGTTGATGACCTTGTTCTCTTCTTCCGTGAAGCCGTTCGGGTCGAGCGCCCAGTCGAGCGTGATGACGTTCCCCGCGAGCTGCGCCCGGTGCGCCGTCGGGGCCGGCACCGGCTTGCCCGCGCCCCACGCCGCCGCCTGCGCCGCGAAGTCCACCAGCCCCTTCGCGCCCTTGCCCGACGACGACTGGTAGGTCGCGACGACGATCCGCTTCACCTGCGCGAGGTCGTGCAGCGGCTTGAGCGCGACGCACAGCGGGATCGCGACGCAGTTCGGGTTCGCGACGATGCCCTTCTTAATGTGGTGCAGCTCGTGCGCGTTCACCTCCGGCACCACGAGCGGGCAGTCCGGGTCCATGCGCCACGCGGACGAGTTGTCCACCACGATCGCGCCGGCCTTCGCCGCGATGGGCGAATACTCCTTGCTCACCGAACCGGGCGTGCTGCTGAGGACGATCTGCACGCCGGCGAACGCTTCGGGGCGGAGCCGTTCGACCGTGTACGGTTTCCCCGCGAACTCGACGGTTTTACCGGCGCTCTTCTCGGACGCCAGGAACTTGATCGACTTGATCGGGAAGTCGCGCTCGGCGAGCACCTTCCGGATCAGATCGCCCACGGCACCCGTCGCACCGACAACCGCCACGTTCACGGACACGGCAACACCTCGGAAGTTGGAGAACGAGCGCGAGAATGCGCCCAGAGAAACCATATGAAATCACATTGACACTGGTGATGCCCACAGCGCAGGTTTAGCGTCCGCCCCACCGGGGCGACGGAGTACTCTCCCATGCGAATCGCCGTCGGCGGGTTCATGCACGAGTCGAACACCTTCGCCCCGCTCCCCGCGGACCTGAACCGGTTCCGCGAGGGCAGCCTCACCTACGGCGACGCGGTGATTCCCATCTGGCAGGACGCGCACCACGAGGTCGGCGGGTTCATTGAAGGCGCGGCGGAGTTCGGCTACGAACTCGTGCCGGTCGCGATGGCGTGGGCCACGCCCGCCGGGCCGGTGACGGACGAGTTCTTCGACCACTTTACCGACGCCCTCGCCACCGGCTGCAAGCTGGCCCGCGCCGACGGCGTGCTGCTCGCGCTGCACGGCGCGATGGTCACCCCGAGGCACCCGGACGCGGACGCGGAAGTGCTCCGCCGGTTGCGGGCCGCGCTCGGGCCGAACGTGCCGCTCGCTGTGTCGCTCGACTTCCACGGCAACGTCTCGCCGCAGATGGCCGAAACCGCGAACGTGCTGGTCGGCTACCAGACGTACCCGCACATCGACCAGCGGCAGCGCGGGCTGGTCGCGGCCGAACTGCTGACGCGCGCGGTGAAGGGCGAGATTCGCCCGGTGTGCCACGTCGCCAAGCCGCCGATGCTGTTGAACCTGCTCGGCCAGGACACCGCCCGCGAGCCGATGGCCGGGCTGATGCGGCGGGCGCGCGAAATGGAGGCGCAACCGGGCATCCTTTCCGTCAGCCTGATGGCCGGCTTCCCCTACGCCGACGTGCCGGAGATGGGTGCGAGCGTGATCGTCGTCGCTGATGGCGACAAGGCAAGGGCCAAAGCTGTTGCCGACGAACTGGCAAACGCGATGTGGTCCGTCCGCGAACAACTGAACGTGGTCAGCCCGGAGCCGGAGGAAGCGGTGCGCCAGGCGCTCGCCTGCACGAAGCTC
>JAYUBA010000996.1:0-4544 GCA_043741075.1 Frigoriglobus sp. | reverse complement strand
AGATTGAAATCAGATAAAACCACATCTGTTCTTATCTGATTTCAATCTGCGCCGAAGTCTGCGTCATCAGCGGGCCATTCTTCGCTTCTCACTTCAGCACGCCGAGTTGCTTCCCCACCTCCGTGAACGCGGCGATGGCGCGGTCGATCTGCTCCGGGGTGTGCGCCGCGGACACCTGCATCCGAATGCGCGCCTGACCGTGCGGCACAACGGGGTAGCTGAACCCGATCACGTAAATGCCCCGCTTGAGCAACTCGTTCGCCATGTTGGTCGCGACGGCCGCGTCACCGAGCATCACGGGCAGGATCGGCGTCGGGCCGGGCTTGATCGTGAACCCGGCGGCTTCCAGCCCGGCGCGGAGGCGCGCGGTGTTCGCCTTCAGCTTCGCGCGCAGGTCCGCGGCACCGTCTACCAGTTCCAGCGCCTTCATCCCGGCGGCGACCAGTGCCGGCGGCACGCTGTTCGAGAACAGGTACGGCCGCGACCGGTTCCGCAGCCAGTCCACGATTTCGGCGCTGGCCGCGGTGAACCCGCCGCTCGCGCCGCCGAGCGTCTTGCCGAGCGTGCCGGTCATCACGTCGATGCGGTCCAGTACGCCGAGTTCTTCCGCGCCGCCGCGACCGGTCGCGCCGAGGTGGCCGGTCGCGTGGCAGTCGTCGATGCCGACCATTGCCTTGTACTCGTCGGCCAGGGCGCAGATGTCCGGCAGCTTCGCGAGGTCGCCGTCCATGCTGAACACGCTGTCGGTGAAGATCAGCTTGAAGCGGCAGCCCTTCGCGTCTTCGAGCTTCGCTTTCAGATCGGCCATGTCGTTGTGCTTGTAGCGGAAGCGTTGAGCCTTGCAGAGCCGCACGCCGTCGATGATGGACGCGTGGTTGAGTTCGTCGGAGAGGATCGCGTCCTGTTCCGTCAGCAGCGGCTCGAACAGCCCGCCGTTGGCGTCGAAGCACGAGATGTAGAGGATGCTGTCCGATTTGCCGAAGAACCGCGCGATCTGTTCTTCGCACCGCTTGTGGATGTCCTGCGTGCCGCAGATGAACCGCACGCTGGACAGCCCGTAGCCCCACGTCTTCACGCCTTCGAGCGCCGCGTTCACGATGTCCGGGTGGTTCGCGAGGCCGAGGTAGTTGTTCGCGCAGAAGTTGACCACCTCCGCGCCGTTGACGACGATTTCCGACTTCTGCGGCGAGGTGATGCGGCGTTCCGCCTTGTACAGACCTTTGGCCTTGAGGTCGTCGAGTTGCGTGCGCAGGAACGCGTTGAGGTCGTCGGCCGGCATGGGTCGTCTCCGTGTGGGGGAATAGAGATAGTTTACGAACGCCCCTCTATTCCGCGTCCCAGGGCGTTGCCCTGGGACGCGAACGGCGATGCGAAATACGTTCCCCAGGCTCCGCCGATAGCTTATACTCGTGTGACTGCCGGTATTCCCGCCTCGGTGCCTCACCATGCCTCGCACCTTCCTCTCGCTCGCCTTCCTGTTGTGCGTCGGGATCGCGACGAACGCGGCGGAACCACTGCACACCCGGATTGATGCGCTGATCGACGCGAGGGCGAAGGCCGCGGGCGTGCCGCTCAGCACGCCGGCCGACGACGCGGAGTTCGTCCGCCGCGCGTACCTCGACTTCGCCGGACGCATACCCACCAGTGACGAGGCGAAGGCGTTCTTGACCGATACGACCGCCGACAAGCGCGCGATGCTGCTCGACAAGTTGCTCGGCGGGCCGGAGTACGCGCCGCGCATGGCCGACCTGTTCCACGTCATGCTCATGGAACGGCTCGGCGACAACGCCGAGTGGACGAAGTTCCTGCGCGAGTCGTTCGAGAAGAACGCCTCGTGGGACGCGATGGTGCGGAAGGTGCTCCGCGCCGACCCGAAGGAGGCCGCCCAACCGGGCGCGTCGTTCTGGCTCGCGAAGCGGCTGGAGAACTACGGCCAGAACCCGGTCGATTACTCCGCCCTCACCCGCGACGCGGGCCGGCTGTTCCTCGGCAAGAACTTCCAGTGCTGCGAGTGCCACGACCACCTGTTCATCGACGACTACAAGCAGCAACACTTCCAGGGGTTGCACACGTTCTTCAAGAACACGTATCTGGCGGGCGGTGCGAAGGCGATGGTCGTCGGCGAGAAGCCGACGGCGGAGAAGACGCCGTTCGCGTCGGTGTTCACGAAGGTGCAGATGGCGACCGCACCCGCGCTGCCGGGGCTGGCGATGATCGAGATTCCGGCACTCGCGAAGGGGATGGAGTTCAGCGAGCAGCCGGACAAGAAGACCGGCGCGCCCGGCGTGCTGAAGTTCAGCCCGCTGAAGGAACTCTCCGAGAAACTGCCCACGAAGGCCAACGCCGACTTCACGCGGAACGCGGCGAACCGCGTGTGGTTCCTGCTCACCGGCCGCGGGATCGTTCACCCGCTCGACCTGCTCGCGATAGAGTTCGCCGCGCACGACTTCGACATCAAGTGGCTCTTGCGCGAGATTGCACTGACGCAGACCTACCAGCGTTCCAGCAAACTGCCGGATGGCGCGAAAGAACCGCCGGTTGCGAAGTTCTTCGCAACCGCGATCGAGCGCCGGCTCACCGCGGAGCAACTGCTCCAAAGCGTGATCGTCGCGACCGGCACCGACCCCAAACAGGCCGACACGCTCCGGCCGAAGTATGTGAAAGCGTTCGCGAACCAGCCGCGCGAGCCGGAGGACGAGTTCACCCCGTCGCTCAAGGCGGCGCTGTTCGTGTTGCACGACGACGCGGTTCTGGGTCTACTTGCGCCGAAGCCGGGCAACCTCGTCGAACGGGCCGCGAAACTGCCCGACCCGGACGCGGCCGACGCGCTGTACCTCGCGGTCCTGTCGCGGAAGCCGTCGGCCGACGAGCGGGCCGCGGTCGCGAAGGTGCTGGCGAAGCACCCGGACCGGCGCGCGGACGCGGTCGGGCGCGTCGCGTGGGCGCTGCTCGCGTCGATGGAGTTCGGCGTGAACCACTAAAGTAGTAGGCGCACTCCGTGTGCCGTCACTACTCACGAGCTTGCAGCGACGGCACACGGAGTGTGCCTACTACTTTGAGCAGAGGAGAGGAATCATGTCACGGACGATCTTCACGGTGGTGCTGGCGACCGGTCTCGCGCTCGCGGTCGGGTGCGGGTCGAAGGACGCACCGGCGCTGCCGCACGTCGCGGTGGAAGGCGAGCCGACGCCCCCGGTGCCGGCCGACCCGAACGCGCCGCGGAAGGCGGAACCGCCAAAGGTGGAACCGCCGAAGGGGCCGACGTGGGAGATCGACCCGGACAAGCACGCGATCCCCGCGACCGCGGTGAAGGGGAACATCTCTGGCGCGGAGGTCGCGCCGGACGTGACCATCGAGGGCGAGGAACTGGTCTTCCGCGTTATGCAACCCGGCACCGCGGTCGTGGAGCGCAAGCTGAGGCTGCGGCTCGCGCCGATGCTCCTGCCCGGTCAACCCGCGCCGCCGGTGCTGGGCCGCAACTGGAAGGTGAAGGCGGACGCGGTGCCCGGTCCCGCCGTCCCGGAGGTGTGGATCGAGGTGCCGGGCAAGAAGACCATCCACGCGTTCCCCACCGGCTACGCGCTGACGCTCGAACTCGGCCAGCGGAAGGACGGTAAGGTGTCCGGCAAGGTGTTCCTCAGCGTCGCGGACGAAGGCAACACGGTCCTCGCGGGCACGTTCGAGGCGGTCTACGCGCGGCCCCACACCGAGCGCCCCGGCAGTGACGACGCCCCGTTCGTGAGCGGCGAAGTGACCGTGACCGGCGCGAAGCCGGACGCGGAAGTTCGCGTGACCTACGCCGCGTTCACGCCCACGGGTGTGTTCTTCAAGGAGCTCGAGATCGCGTTCGACCCGCTGCCGATCGAACAGGCCCGCTGGACGCGCGACGATACGCCCGCCGACATGCCGCGCGTGAGCACGCTCGTTTCCGGCGACGGCAAGGCCCGCCCCGCGCGGTACGAACACGTGAAGCTGCCGCCCGGCCGCTACCTGCTCTCGGCCGGCGTCCTCGGCGGCCCGGCCGTATGGAAATGGGTGGACATCGCCGCGGGCGCGACGCTCACGGAGAACTTCGCGCTCGACGCGACCAAGACCGGCGGTGTGGAGATCAGCACCGCGCCCGGCGTGACGGGCAAGGTGTCGCTCGCCCCGGCCGACGAACCGACGCGGCCGGCGCTGGACCCGGCCCTGTTCCAGGCGCTCGCGTTCCAGGTACTCCGCCGGGACGCCGACCTCGTGGGCGGCAAGGCGACCGTCAAGAACCTCGCGCCGGGCCGCTATGAGGTGCGCGCCGGGGACGAGCGCCGCACGGTCGAGATCGTCGCCGGCAAGGTGGCCGACCTGGACATGACCCCGCCGAAGAAGTGAAGAGACCTAACCCCCCAACCCCCTTCCCTAAGAAGGAAGGGGGAGCAAGCAGCCGAGAGGTCCGGCTCCCCCTTCCTTCTTAGCAGTACAGCGCGGGTTCCTCGCCGTTTCGCAAGCTGTTCATCGGGGAGGACAACCGATGACGGAGCAGGAAATCGTGGCTCTGGGGCCGGCGT
>JAYUBA010000995.1:0-4555 GCA_043741075.1 Frigoriglobus sp. | reverse complement strand
AGACTACTTGTCCTTGTCCTTCTTCTCTTCCTTGATCTCAACCACCTTGCCCTTCGCGAACGTCGTCTTCAGGAACTCCACTTCCTTGAGGCAGTCCTCTTTCTTCTCGTGCGGGACGTAGCCGCCCGCGATCGACTTGCCCTCGGCGTTCTTGACGCGGAACCGCCAGCCGTCCTTGCCCTTGAACACCTCGACCGTGCCCACCTCTTCCTTGTCCTTCTCCTTCTGAAGGGCCGGTGCGCTGGACACCCCGGCGGCGGCGACCAGCGCGGCGACGAGCGCGAACAGGGCGAACAGGGCGAACGAGCGGATCAGTGTGCGCATGGGGAACCCGTGATGAGTGCCGCGCCGCGGCGAGTCCGGGGCGCGTGGCGATTATCGCACGGCACCCGCGCCGGTGCAACGGCCGACGCGCGCAGTTCCGGTTGACGCGCGCCTGGGTGTCATACGGGGTCGTGCTGAATGGTCGCCATCCGCCTCTTGTGGCTTTGACCTCCCCCCTTGAGGGGGAGGTCGCCGCGTCGCTCTGGACGCGGCGGGTGGGGGGAAACGTCTCTCCCAGCGTGCCGCTTTCCCCCCCACCCGGCTCGCAAAGCCTCGCCGACCTCCCCCTCAAGGGGGGAGGTCAAACCAAAGCACATGGTTGGGGTTCAGAACGATTTCGTATCACGTCGTTTGCTTCACCCCGGCGAGCAGTTCCTTCCACTTCCGGACGCGGTTCGCGTCGATGACGCCGTCGCGCTTGCCCGCCGCGCAAACGGACGTGCGCACCGCGAAGTAGTCCGGCACCACGCCCTTGAGTTGCCTCAGTTGCTCCGGGCGCAGCGAGCCGGCCACCGCGACCGTCGTGTACACCCGCTTCAGCCCGTCAACCAGGGCGGCGACCTCCTTCGCGGTCATGAAGTCGAGGAGCGTCTTGCCGTCCTTGCCCCAGGTGTCGAGGAGGAACGCCTTGAACCGGAACCGCTTGGCGAACTTCGCCACCTCGGCCGGCGGCACCGACTTCGCCCGCTCCCAGTCGGCGTACGCGACCGCGACCATCTCCGTGCCGATGGGCAGTTCGCGACGGGTGTCGAGCAGGTCCTCGCCCCAGCCGGGCGCCGGCGTGTACCCCGCGAGTCCCCACTTCACGTATTGGAGCGGGAGTTCGAGGTGCCAGTGGGCTTCGGTGATCGCGTTCGGGGACCACTCGCCGAGCGCGGCGCTCACGGGCACCTGCCCGTCCACCGCGTCGATGACGGCCGCGACCACCTCGGCTTCCGCCGGCGCGAGCGGGCCTTTGGCCGGCTCCTTCACGTCGATCAGGTCGGCGCCGCCTTCGAGTGCCGCCGCCACTTCGTCCGCCGACCGCACGCTGACCAACAGTCCGGGCGTGGTACTCATGAGAGGGTGAATCCTTCCACCGTGAAGATTAAGGTCCGTCCGGGGCACGCATGATACGCGATCGGGCGGGGGTTCTGGAACACGAACCCGTAGAGGCCCGCCGGGCGGAACCAATCCGGCGCGTTCCGGTGCGCCTCGGCCGCCGCGGCGAACGCCTCCGCCGTGCGGTAGCGGACGCAGGTCGCGAGGTCCGCGCGCCCGATGATCCCGCCGCGCAGGGCCGCGAGCGCCTGTAATTCCGGGGCGTTCACGAGCGCCCACCCCTCCGGCCGGTCGTCGGCCGTCTTGGCCGCGTGGATCAGCACCGGGCCGCGGGCGCGCGTCGCCCAGGTCCGCACCTCGACGGTTTTCACGCCGGCCGCGAGCAGCGCGGCCCACGGTTGCTTCACGGAAATGGCAAGAAATTTCGTGGGCATATCAGAACGGATTCAGGTGTGGCGCGAACCGGCCGTCGGGAACCGCGCCCATTTTTGCCAAACCTCACCGTCTGAGCTACAGACTAGGTAGCCCCGGATCGCCCCCGTCCGCGCCGAACTGGCGACGGCGGCGCATCGTCGCCCCCACTAGGTGGCTCACCGCCATGCCGGTCCGCTTGGTCAGCCAGGAAGAACTTCCTGCCCCACTGGACGGGTACCGGCTGATCGAGCGCCTCGGCCGGGGCGGGTTCGGCGAGGTGTGGAAGGTCGAAGCGCCGGGCGGGATGCTCAAGGCCGCCAAGTTCGTCTTCGGCGACCTCGACGCGATGGACGAGGACAGCCGCCCGGCCACGCAGGAGCTCAAGGCGCTGGAGCGGGTGAAGCTCATCCGCCACCCGTACATCCTCACCCTCGAACAGTTCCGGGTGATCGACGGCCAGCTCATTATCGTGATGGAGCTGGCCGACCGCAACCTGTGGGACCGGTTCCGCGAGTGCCGCGGGCAGGGCCTCCAGGGCATCCCGCGCGACGAGCTTCTGCGGTACATGGAGGAAACCGCCGAAGGCCTCGATCTGATGAACAATCACTATCAGATCCAGCACCTCGACGTGAAGCCGCAGAACCTGTTCCTCCTGTTCAACCACGTCAAGGTGGCGGACTTCGGTCTGGCGAAGGTGCTCGAAGGCGTCCGCGCGACCGTGACCGGCGGGGTCACGCCGGTGTACGCGGCCCCGGAGACGTTCGAGGGCTGGATCTCCCGCTACTCGGACCAGTACAGCCTGGCGATCGTGTTCCAGGAGCTGCTCACCGGGTGCCGGCCGTTCACCGGCTCGAACACGCGCCAACTGCTGATGCAGCACATCAACGGCACCCCGGACCTGAACGCACTGCCGCTGGCCGACCGGGCGGTGATCGGCCGCGCGCTGTCGAAGAAGCCGGACGACCGGTGGCCGACGTGTACCGATCTGGTGCGCGCGCTCAAGTTGGGCGGGCCGGCGCAGCCGGTGACGCCGCCCGGTTCCCCCCGGCTCGTTCCCGGCTCCGGCGCGGCGACCATGCCGACCCCGGACGGGCACGCGCTGGCCGACTCGATCCAGGCGACGCGGATGGCCGCGGGCGGGTCCGGGCGCCTGGCCGCGGACTCCGGCGGGTCGGGCCGCGACCGCACCCCGCCGCCGGTCGCCCTGCCGCCGCTGGTCAAGCCGGGCCACGGGCCGAACACGCCGCTGCCGTCGCTCCTGGCGCCCGGCCCCTCGTCCGGCGGGCGGCTGGTGACGCCCGGCGTGGCGCCGGCCGGCCCGGCCCACACGCTCACCCGCCCGGCCATCTTCCAGACCGCCCGGATGGGCACCCTCGGCATCGCGCCGCCGGAGAAGACCGGCGACGGCACCCTGTTCCCGGCCCTCGTCGTCGCCATCGGCGGGACCGGGCGGCGGGTGGTCGAGCAGTTCAAGCGGGCGATCTTGGACCGGTACGGCTCGGCCGACCGCGTGCCGAACGTGCGCATCCTGTATGTGGACACCGACCCGGAGTCGATGGCCGAGTCGCCGTCGGGCGACGACCCCGCCGCGCTCACCGCGCGGGAAGTGGTGCCGACCCGGCTGAACCGCTCCACCCACTACATGCAGCGCGACGCGCTCCCGTCGGTGGAGCAGTGGCTCCCGGCCGGCGCGCTCTACAAACTGCCGCGCAACCCCGGCCCGGCCAACGGCGTGCGGGCGTTCGGCCGGCTCGCCCTGTTCGACCACTACCGCACCGTCGCCCAGCGGGTGCGCCGGGAGGTCGAGACGTTCCTGACCGACGACCCGCTCCTTCAAGCCGACAAGGCGACCAAGCTCGGACTGCGGACCAACCGCCCGCGCGCGTACGTCATCGCCGGGCTGGCCGGCGGCACCGGGGGCGGCATGTTCCTCGACATCGCCTACCTGCTGCGCCACGAGTTGCGCCAGGTCGGCTACCTGCGCCCGGAGGTGGCCGGGGTGTTCCTGGTCCCGCCGGCCGACCCCACCGCCCCGCGGTCGGTGGCGCTGGGCAACACCTACGCGGCCCTGTCCGAGCTGCACCACTTCCAGTCGCGGAAGACGCGCTACCTGACGGCGTTCGACAAGTCCGAGGCACCGGTCACCGACGGCGAAGCCCCGTTCGCCCGCGTCGGCGTGCTGCAACTGCCCCGCGGCACCGACCCGGCCAAGTCGCGGCCGGTGGTGGCGACCGCGGCCCGCGCCCTGTTCCACGAGATGTTCACCCCCGCCGGGCGCGCGGCCGACGAGGGGCGCGACGTGTACCGCCACGCGTACCCGACGACCGCCCCGGCGTGCCAGACGTTCGGCCTGTACCGCCTGAGCTGGCCGCGCCCGGAGGTGCTGGCCGCCGCCACCCGCCGGTTCGCCCAGCGGCAGATCCAGCGGTGGACCGGTAAGGACGCGGTCCACCTGCGCGAGCACATCGCCGAGTGGATGACCCAACAGTGGGCCGAGCGGAAGCTGTCGTTCGAGGCGATGGTCGAGGCGCTCGGTGCCGCCGCCCGCGGCGCCCTGCGGGAGGAACCGGAGCGCGTGTTCGACGCGTTCGTCGATCCGCTCTGCACCCGCACCCCGTCCGGCGGCCGGCTCGACGCCGCCAGCGCGTGTGCGGTCCTCGACCAGTTGCTCAAGCTGGTCGGCAAGCCGGAGTGCGAGCACGCTTCGGACGGCTCCCTCATCGCCGCGCTCAACGCCAAGTTCGAGGAACTGGTGAAGGACACCGAGGGAGATCGG
>JAYUBA010000994.1:0-4557 GCA_043741075.1 Frigoriglobus sp. | reverse complement strand
CCGAACCTCTCGCTGCAGCGAACGCGCCAAGATCGCTTACGGGGACGGACCATCGGTGGTCCGCGCGTCGCTGAGCTCCGCCGTTCGGCGGCGGAGGTGAGAGCCCACATGAACCCAACTCGAACAGGCTCGCGTGCCGGAGAGTACACCCCACCGAGCTTGATGCTCACGGCATACGGGTTCGTCGATGGTGGGTACTTCAGGGCCGAGGCCAAGGTGCAGGGGATCGACTTCCCGAATCCGCATTCAGCCATTGAATACGTGATGTCAGCCGTGCGTGAAATGGGGGGCTACAGCCCAACAATCGGATCAGTCTTTACGAGGCGATTGTACTTCTACGATGCCACAGACCCTGTGTCTGGCTCGCCCGACCCGGACACCAAGAAGTACTGGGAGGCGGTAGAGCGGCTTCAAGACACTGAGGTCAAACTTGGGACCATCCGCGGTAAACCCCGGCGGCAGAAAGGCGTCGATATTCTGCTCGCGGTTGACATGCTCGTCGGTGCCTTCAACAAGTTGTTCGACGTGGCGGTCCTGATTTCCGGGGACGAGGATTTTGTACCACTCGCGATTGAGGTGAAGAGGCGTGGAGTCTCGGTCGTCGTGGCGGCGGCTTCGCACAGCACCTCAGCAGAACTCCGGCGAGTAGCTGACCGCTATATCGACCTATCAGAACATGGGTGCTGGGCGCTGACGAAAAACCCGGTGGTGATCTCGTGAACGTCCTGAACAGACCGGCCGAACCAGGCACTGCAGCCGACCGGGGCCGCACGTTCGCTTTTCGTGGGTCATTGTCGCTCGGCGGCCCCGGCTGCTGAGCTGTGTCGTTAGGCGGCGGAGGGCGCACGTGTGGCGGAAGCCGACGACAACTGGCTGGACGCCGAGGTCGTCGCCTGCCCCGGCTGCGGCGAGCGGCTATTTGCTGTCGTCCACTCGCCGATGTGCGACGACCACCGGCTGTACTGCGACCGCTGCCCGCGAGCCATCGAGGTCAGTTACTACGACCCCGTCCTCCGCTGTGAGGTGGACCAGCTCCTGGCCCGGTACAGCTGGGAGCAGGTCATGGCCGCCATCGAGCCGCTGTTGGGGTCGTGCCGGTTCCGCGGCCTTACGCTCGACCGCCCGGTCGAGCGTAAGCCGGGCCGGGCGGTCCGGATTAGGACAACTGGCGAGTACGCCTAATCTCTGTTCGGTGATAGGAGCCGTCGGTGAAGAGAGCCATGCGCTGGGTCCTCGGGTTTGCTGGCTTAGTCGGCCTCGCACTTTTTCTGTGGATCGATGGGCGAGGCGAACAGGGTCAGACTGAGATTCGCCTGGGGTACCCCGATGCTTGGTTAAGGTCGTATGACGGCCCGAAGGAGTCCGGCTGGGCTATGTATTTCCCCCGGTGGTCGATGGGTATCGGGATTGCCGGCGCGTACGCCTTGATGGTCGCGGTCAGGTCATGGCGTCGTTCGGCTGTCCGCAAGGGCAAGCCGCCGAACTAGGCGCTGCAGCAGACGGGGCGGCACCATAGGTTTTCTGTGACGTATAGCTCGCTGGGTGCCGCCCCGCGGCTGAGCGGGGTCGTTCGGCGGCGGAGGCGAGGCCATCGGATTCCAGTGCTGCTTCTGCGGCGAGAGTGTTGCCAGCGCGGGGACGGATCCGGTCGCGTTGCTCATCCCGTTGTCCGATGGCGGTAGGCAGGAACTGCGGTGTCACCTCGGGTGCCTACAGCGGGCGCTGCACCCGTCGGTGCCGCTTGCAGACTTCGCCGAGGCCCCAGACGCCGAACCAGGCGCTGCAGCAGACCGGGGCCTGATGTAGCTTTCTCGGATTTATCGTCGCTCTGGCGGCCCCGGCTGCTGAGCTGGGTCGTTCGGCGGCGGAGGTAATTCAATGCGTTCAACAGTACGACGCGGGCTGATCGGTGCGGGGATTGGGCTGTTGAGCGTGGTCGCCTTCGGCGCAATCCGCGGTGCGATCTTCGGGAACGGCGACGACTACGCCCTCAACCGCACGGGTCTGGACGGTGCGTTCATTGGGGCCATCCTCTTCGCCGTCTTCGGCGGGCTCCCGGCCGTCGTTGTTGGGGCGGGTGTGGGGGTCGTGGTGGGGATGATGTCTCGGAACCGTAAGGCGGCACCGCCCAACGCCGAACCAAACGCTGCAGCAGACGGCGGGGCATGACGGCTTTCCCAGCTTCGTAGCTCACTCGGCCCCCGCCGCGGCTGAGCTGGGTCGTTCGGCGGCAAAGAAGGAACTGCCAGATGCCTGAAGTCCTAGCGTCCACATTCGTGTTGGCCGTATGCGACCTGGCCTCCTCGAAGAGGTTCTATTTGGAGAAACTCGGCTTCGCAGAGGACTTCAGCGTAGACGGATGGGCCTTCCTGAGCCGGGGTGCTTGCAAATTACGCCTCGGCCACTGCCCCGACGCGACGCCGATGTCCCAGGCGCAGGATCACTCGTGGTTCGCCTACCTCCACGTCCGTGACGCCTCTGGCCTCTACCGTGAGTTCCTTGCGCGTGGCGTAGGCATCTGGCATCCGCTTGCAGACAAGCCGTGGGGGATGCGTGAGTTTGCTGTCGTCACCCCGGACGGCCACAGGATCGTGTTTGGGGAGAGGCTGGCCGACGCCGAACCAGGCGCTGCAGCAGACGGCGGGGGCATGTCGGCTTTCTGGAGTTTGTAGCTCACTTGGCCCCCGCCGGCTGCTGAGCTGGTTCGTTAGCCCCCCTCGAATACCCGCCACTCCCCATCCGCGCCCCGCACTTCGTTCGGGCGGAAGCGGGTCTTGTACTCCAGCGAGCGGCAGCCGTCCACATAGTAGCCCAGGTACACGTGCGGCAATTTCCATTCGGCCGCGGCGCGCAGCACCGACAACACGTTGTAGGTGCCGAGCGAGCGGTGCCGTTCGTCCGGGTCGTGGAAGAAGTAGATCGCGGACAGCCCCGCCGGGAGCCGATCGACGTACCCCACGCCGACCAGCTTCTCCCCCAGGTAGTAGCACCACTCCTGCGTGTCGAACGGGTTGTCCACGAACGACTCCGCGTACCCGCCCGCGTCCTTCGGGCCGTGCGACGGCCACCCGATGCGGACGCTCTGGTACGCGTGGAACCGGTCGTACAGGTCGAGCTTCTCCGCGGTCACGTCCGGTTCGCCGATGACGAGTTTCACCCCGCCGTCGTTGGCCGCGAGGCACCGCCGCTGGCTCCGGTCCGGCGCGAACGCCGCCACCGGCACGCGAACCGACTGGCACTTCGTACACGCCGGGCACGTCGGCCGGAACAGCGAGAACCCGAACCGCCGCCAGCCCGCGAGCAGCCGCGTCTGGTACTCGGCCGCGGTGAGCTGCCCCGCGATTTCGTACGTGAGCGACGACGTTTCGTGCGGCAGGTAGCTGCACGGCGACGGCGGCGTGGTGAAGACGAACAGGGAGTGCATGGGCAGTGGACAGTGAGCAGTGGGTAGTGGGCAGTAAGATAGAATACCAGCTTCCGGCGTGGGCCGAAACGGCATCATCTTCGCTGCCCACTGCACACTGTCCACCGCCCACTATTCGACGAACTCCAACTCGACGGGCTGGGGGATGATGCCGGCGCGGTGCGCCTCGCCGAGCAACTTGCGGATCGCCGCCCGGCCGCGGTCGCCGTAGTCGAGCGTCCAGTCGTTCACGTACATGCCCACGAACTTGTCCGCGAGCGCCACGTCCATGTCGCGGGCGTAGGTGAGGGCGTAGTCGAGCGCCTCCCGCCGGTGGTCGAGGGCGTACCGGATGCTCTGCCGGATGAGCCGGCTCACGTCCCTCATGGTCGCGGCACCGAGGTCTTTGCGGACCACGTTCCCGCCGAGCGGCAGCGGCAGCCCGGTCTTCTCCTGCCACCACACGCCGAGGTCCGTGACGAGGTGCAGCCCCTGGTTCTGGAACGTCAACTGACCTTCGTGAATGATGAGGCCCGCATCATACTTACCAGAGGCAACGGCCGGGATGATCTCGTCGAACGGGATCACGTCGTAGGTGAGCTTGTCCGTCGCGCCGATCGACTCGAACAGCAGCTTCAGTGTGAGGAACGCGGTGGTGAGCGTGCCCGGCACCGCGATCCTCACGCCCGGCAGGTCGGTCACCGCGAGCGGCGCCCGCGCCACGACCATCGGCCCGTACTTGTCGCCCATGCTGCACCCGGTCGGCAGCAGCGCGTACTTGTCGAGCAGGAAGCTATAGGCGTGGATGCTCACCGCGGTGACTTCGAGTTCGCCGTTGAGCGCGCGGCGGTTGAGCGTCTCGATGTCCTGAAGCTCGTGAACGAACTTCAGGTCGCCGGTGTCGATCTTGCCGTTGGCGAGCGCGTGGAACATGAACGCGTCGTCCGGGTCCGGACTGTGCCCGACGCGGATCAGTTGTTGAGCGTGTGCGATCGGCATGTGTGAACACCTCGTGTTGGTCGTTCGGCGCGGGTCGCGAAGACCCACCCCCGGCCCCTCCCTGCAGGGAGGGGAGCAAGACGCGCAGACTTCTCGTGACCCGCGAGCGCGCGGCTTCTTCCTCCCCTCCCTGCAGGGAGGGGCCGGGGGTGGGT
>JAYUBA010000993.1:0-4560 GCA_043741075.1 Frigoriglobus sp. | reverse complement strand
CTCCCGCAAGGGGAGAGGGCAAGAAAAGGCAAGCAGTGGGATTCCCGATGCAACACCTCGACCGTCGCGACTTCTTCTGGTCCGCCTCCGGCCTCGGCGCGACGGTGGCGCTGCACCAACTCGCCGGGGCGAAGCCGCACCACGCGCCCAAGGCGAAGCGCGCGATCCAGATCTCGCTCGTCGGCGGGATGAGCCACATCGACTCGTTCGACCACAAGCCGGAACTCACGAAGCGGCACGGCAAGCCGCTCGGCAGCGACAGCAAGCCGGACGTGTTCTTCGGTCAGGTCGGGCTGTTGCGGAAACCGGACTGGGAGTTCAAGCAGCGCGGCAAGAGCGGGCTGTGGGTGTCGGAACTGTTCCCGCACATCGCAACCGTGGCTGATGAATTGACCGTTGTCAACTCGATGACCGCGGAAAGTGCGAATCACACGCCCGCCCTCTTCGTGCTCAACAGCGGGTTCCAATTCAACGGCTACCCGGCACTCGGCTCGTGGCTCTCCTACGGATTGGGCAGCGAGGCCGACGACTTGCCCGCGTTCGTCGTGCTCCCAGACGGCCGCGGCGACGCGAACGGGGCCGCGTCCAACTGGTCGAGCGGGTTCCTCCCGGCACAGCACCAGGGCGTCGTGTTCCGCGGCGGCGACTCCCCCGTGCGCGACCTCTTCCCGGAACGAACCATCCCCGTTACCGAGGAGAAGGATTCGCGCGCGGCGCTCGAAAAGCTGAACGCGATGCACCTCGACCGCAGCGGCGGCGAAGACGGCCTCGCGGCGCGGATGAACAGCTACGCGCTCGCGGCGAAGATGCAACTCGCGGTGCCAGCGGTGGCCGACCTGAGCAAAGAGCCGGCGAAGCTGAAGACGCTCTACGGCCTCGACGACGCGACGACCGCCGACTGCGGCCGGCGGTGCCTGCTCGCCCGCCGGCTGCTCGAACGCGGCGTGCGGTTCGTGCAAATCTACAGCGGCGGGCCGATCGCCGGTTCGCCGCGGACGAGCTGGGACGCGCACGAGAACGTGAAGGAGAATCACACGGCCGAAGCGGGGCGCATCGACCAACCGATTGCCGCGCTGGTGCAAGACCTGAAGCAGCGCGACATGCTGAAGGACACACTGGTGATCTTCACCACGGAGTTCGGGCGGACGCCGTTCGCGCAGAGCGCCGGGAACGTCGTCGGCCCCGGCCGCGACCACAACAAGTACGGCTTCTCGTGCTGGCTGGCGGGTGCCGGGCTGAAGCCGGGGTTCGCGTTCGGCGCGACCGACGAGATCGGCTGGAAGGTCGCGGAACACCCGGTCGCGTGGCACGACTTCCACGCCACCGTGCTGCACCTGCTCGGCATCGACCACGAGAAGCTGACGCACTACCACAACGGCATCAAGCGCCGCTTGACAAATGTACACGGCGAAGTAGTGAAGGGGATTCTCTCGTAGGGTGGGCACTGCCCACCATGCTTCGCGCGCGGTTGAGTGGTGCGCGAAGCATGGTGGGCAGTGTTGAGTGGTGCGCCAAGCATGGTGGGCAGTGCCCACCCTACAAGACGCTCACTTCAACACCCCCACGGTAATCTTCGACGGGTGTTCGCTGTCGCGGTACACGCGGTGCGTCTGCTTCTTGAAGTCCTTCTCGTCGGCCTTATAGATGTCGCAGAACGTCTGCGGGTTGCGGTCCACCAGCGGGAACCACGTCGATTGCACCTGCACCATCAGCCGGTGACCGGGGCGCAGCGTGTGGTACACGTCCGGCATGACGAACTTCACCTTCGTCACCTCGCCCGGCTTGAACGCCTCCGGCTTGTCGAAGCCGTTGCGGAACTTGCCGCGGAACGGCTCGCCGCGAATCAGTTGCTGGTAGCCGCCCATCTTCACGCCGGTCGGGTTCGGGTCGGGGTCCGATGCGTCGGCCGGGTACACGTCGATCACCTTCACCACCCAGTCCGCGTCGGTACCGGTGGTGGAGACGTACAGTTCCACCTCGATCGGCCCGGCGAGGGTCAGGTCGCTCGTCAGCGCCCGGGTCTGGTACACGAGCACGTCCGGCCGCGTTGCTGCGAACCGCTGATCGGCGGTCATGTACTCGTTCACCATGCCGATGGCCGTCTTGTTGATGAACGGCACCGGCTTCGCGGGGTCGCTCACGAACTCGTCCGGGGAGGCGTAATCGAGCGCGATAAAGGCTTTCGGGTCGTCGCTCGGCCCTTCGGTGGTGAGATTGTCCCAGTTTCGGAAATGATACGCGGTCGGCTTCGCGGCCTTCGGCGGCCACGCGTCGAACTTCCGCCACACGTTCGTGCCGGTCTCGAACACCCACGCCTTCGGCCGCGCGTCGGTGCCGTCGGCCTTCAGGTGCAACTCGAAGAACGGGAACTCGATCTTCTCGCGGAAGAAGTCGGCCGTCTTCGCGTTGAACCGCACGTCGCCGAGGTGGTCGCCGCCCTCGCGGCTCCAGCCGCCGTGGTCCCACGGCCCCATCACCAGGTGGTTGTGCTTCGGCGGGTTGTTCGCCTCCGCGTGCTTGTAGATTTCCAGCGCGCCGAACAGGTTCTCCGCGTCGAACCACCCGCCCACCGTCAGCACCGCGGGCTTGATGTTCTTGACGTGCTGCCGGATGTTGCGGGCCTTCCAGAAGTCGTCGTAGGTGCCGTGCGCCATCACCTCCTTCCAGAACGCGATCTCGCCCTTGTAGTGCTTCGCGTCGGCGTTCTTGAGCGGCCCCATGTCGAGGAAGAACTTGTAGCCGTCGGGCGTGTCGTGCTCGAACCCGACGCGGCCGAACTTCTTGGTCGGCTCCGGGCGGTTCTTGCCGAACCCGTACATGAAGTTGAACGCGTGCGGCAGGAACAGGCAGCCGTTGTGGTGGAAGTCGTCGCCGATGAACCACTCGCTCACCGGCGCCTGCGGCGACACGGCCTTGACCGCGGGGTGCGCGTCGATCATGCCGCACACCGCGTAGAACCCCGGATACGAGATGCCGGTGATGCCGACCTTCCCGTTGTGCCCCTTCACGTTCTTCGTGAGCCATTCCACCGTGTCGTAGGTGTCGCTGCTCTCGTCCACTTCCTTGGCCTTTTTCGCGGGGTTGTGGGGGCGCACGTTCACGAACTCGCCTTCCGACATCCACCGCCCGCGCACGTCCTGGTTGACGAAGATGTAGCCGCTCTTCACGAACTGCGCGCTGGGCCGCAGCGCGTCCGGGTACTTGTCCGGGCCGTACGGCGCGACGCTGTACGGCGTGCGGATCAGCATCATCGGGTACGTCTGGGCGTCGTCCTTCGGCATGTACACGGCGGTGAACAACTTCACCCCGTCGCGCATGGGAATCTGGTACTCGTACTTGGTGTAGTTCGCGCGGATGTAGTCCTTGAGTTCCGCGCCCGCGAGCGGCTTCTCAACCGTCTTCGGAACCGGTTGCGCGACGATGGGATTTGGCGCGAGGAACAGCAGGCTCAGAGCGAGCGCGAGGGGCAGCGAGCAGCGGAGCATGTGAGCACCCGGGGTGAAGTCAGGGGGTGAAGATCGGAACACCGGCCGCGGTCGCGGCGCGGGTGAGAGTGGCGTCGGTCGTAGCGAGCGGGAGTTTCAGGCGGAGAGCGAGTTCGAGGTACGCGGCGTCATCGACAGTTACGGAGTGTGCCCGCGCGAGGGCGAGAATATCGGTCCAGGCAAGAGCCGGCGTTTCCGGGTCGAGGACGACCTGAAAGGGGTATATCCAAGCAAAGCACCGCTCCGCTCCCTGTGGAGTCAGCCGACCCCGTCGTTCCCAGTTCAGCATAAGTTCGGTCAGGTGTTGAGACCACAAGGTCGGAACAGCCGAAACCAACTGGGGCATTTGCGGCATCAAGTCATCTGCGTATTGCGTTCTCGGAATGATCCCCGCCCACTCCAGAAGGAGTGACGCGTGCAACACGAGATCGGGTGACCGGTGGGCAACCGGTCGCCAAGGGAGTAGTAGGGGCATGGGCTATCGCCTTTGCTCATCAAACCACCGCTGGGCGGTTCCGCGATCCACGCGGCCAGGTTCGTCTACGAGTAACTGCTGATACTTCCGCACCTGCTCTTCGGCGCGAGCTACGGCCGCGGCGATTTCGTCCGCGGTCGCCGGGGGCGGGGGCGGCGCACCCAGCGCCGCGAGCCACTTCCCCCCTTCGGTAATCACGATCTGCTCGCCCGCCGCGGCGCGGCGGAGCAGGTCCGGGAGGTTCTCGCGAGCTTCCGCGACGGTCACGGTCGTCATCTTCGCGTCCTGCTTTGTTCACGCCGGGTTCGCTTTCAAGAACCCATCTATCGCATCCCCTTCGGCCGGCGTCAACCGCCAGTCGGCCGCGCCGACCAGTTCCTTCAGTTGCCCCGGCTTGCGCGCGCCCACGATCGCGCCGGTCACCGCCGGGTGCCGCAGCACCCACGCGACCGCCACCTCGCCCGGCGTGCGCCCGTGCGGCGCACCGATACCCTTCAGCAGTTCCACGAGGGTCAGGTTGCGCGTGAGTAGCGGTTCCTGGTAGTGCCGGTTCTTCTCCTTCCGCCAGTCGTCCGCGGGCATGGCCGCGATCCGCTCGCG
>JAYUBA010000992.1:0-4561 GCA_043741075.1 Frigoriglobus sp. | reverse complement strand
CTTCGGGCTGGGCGGCACGTCGGACGGCTTCAGCTTGCCCGCGCCTTTAAACGGCGTGTACAGCGGGTCGCCTACCAGCACCGTCATCCAACTGCAGAACAGCATCGTGCGGGCGTAGCACGCCACCAGCGTGTACTCGCCGGTCGCCAACAGGCCGAAGAACTCCGCCGGCTTCGGGAACCCGATCGTGTACGGCTCCGCCACCGGGCCGAGCGTCGCGCACACGCCCTTCTTCAACAGGTTCGGGCACCACACCTTGCTGTCCGGGTTGCAGCACGCCGCGTTTGGCGATGTAGTGGTCGGCGACCTGTCGCGACTCCGGCACGTTCTTGTTCACGACGAGCCACACGTCCTTCGGCTCCAGGGCGAATGCCGGCGACGCGAGCGCCAGGAGGAGCAGCGTGAAGAGGAGGCGCATGGGTTTCTTTCTTGTGGGACAGGCTTTCAGCCTGTCATTGCTGGGACAGGCTGGAAGCCTGTCCTACGAAGAACGCCCAGATCATCTCGGTCGCGTCCACGGCGTCTGACGGCGGACCGCCGGGCCAGTGGTGACCCAACCCGTCCACCGTCACCGCGTCGAACGCCACCGGGCCGGGATACCGCTCCACCCTAACTGTCCCTTCGCGCTGAACCGCCGGGATCGGCGAGCATCCGAGCGCGACCGCCCAGCGTTCGAGCGTTTCGGTTACGGGCGGGCGGCGCACGAGTCGGTTGTTCCACGGCAGCCGAACCTCGCCGCCGCGAAACGGAACCAAAAGATCGTGGGTGCCCACCGTATAAAGGGTGGGCACCGGCCGCGACGGCTTCGGGTCGCGCACCCAGCACAGCCCCGCGACCGGCGCGACGGCCGCTACGCGCTCCGCCCGCTCGGCCGCGAACCGGAACGCCATCCCGGCCCCGTTCGAGAAGCCGGTGACGAACACGCGCCGCGGGTCGGTGCCGAATCGGCCGGACGCGTCGTCGAGAACCGCCGTAAGGAATGCGACATCGTCGGCTTGCGGCCCGTCGAACAGCGGCGGGGAGCCGTCGTTCCACCGCGGCGGGTTGGCGAGGAACGACGGCGGCGCGGCCGGATCGGGCGGCAGCGCTTCGGGCACGGCGAGCGCAAAGCCTTCGCGAGCGGCGAGTTTCGACCAGCCGGTTTCGCGGTCCGCCCACGCGGCCGTTCCGCCAGTGCCGGTCAGAAAGACGACGAGCGGCGCACCCGCCGGGGCCGGGTGAAACAGCCATTCGCGGTGAAACCCGCCGATTTGTGACCTGATCCGTTCCACTCCGACGTTTTAGGAAGTGACGGGCGACGCGGAACGCGCGCCGGGGAGGAGTCAGGCCGACAACACAGGAAGTGGCGGCCTGGCGGCCTGGCGGCCTGACTTCTTAACCTGTGCAAAAGTTCACAATATGGCGGCTCGCCCGGCGGGCGCGGTCGTGCGAGCGCGACCGATTGAAAGGCCGCGCGGCACAGCCGGTTTGTGGGGTTGGAGAACCGGTACGGGAGCGAAAGTTTACCGCCCGATTCCGCGCACCGGCTTGGATGGTCGGGTATAATACAAGAGGAGATTGAAAGGATTTCGCGCCTGCTGTGAACCTTTGGTTCGCGGGCCGCGTCGAAATCGGTGGGCGAGCGGTTGCACTCGTCCGCGTAAAGTATGCTGTTGATTCCCCCCGCCGGCCCGGCGCCCGGAACCGCCGACCCGCGGGAACCCCACCAGATAAACCCGTCGGCACGGGACACCGCCCGGAGCTGTGCTCTGCTGGCCCGACCCGTGCCACGGTTACGCGACGCGCGCGGGACTTTGCCTTGCCGGCCGGGCACACCACCGGCCGGGGAGCGGACAGGAATATGAACCGGATGACGCACAACAACGGCGACGACACCCGACCCGTGGACGAACTGCGCCGCGAACCCGCGGAGGCGGACGAGGCGGACGACCTCGACGACGAGGCGGACGAGGCGGACGACGACACCGCGCTCGAGCCGGAAGGCGCGCGCGCCGACGAGGCTCCGGCCGAGGAGGAGTACACCGGCGGCCCGGACGACGCGCTCGGCCTGTACCTCCGCCAGATGGGGTCGATCCCGCTGCTCAACCGCGAGAAGGAACTCGCCCTCGCCAAGCGGCTCGAGTTCCACCGCAACCGGTTCCGCTCCGCGGCGCTCCTGTGCCCGCGCGTGCTGGCCCGCGTGCTGGAGAAGTTCGAGCAGATCGCCGCCGGGCGGACGCCCATCGACCCGAACGTGGACGTGTACTCGTCCACCGACCTGCGGCTCACCCGCGCCCAGATCCTCTCCCGCCTCGGCCCCGACCTGCCGACGCTCCGCACCCTCCTCGACCAGGACGCCACCGTGTTCGCGGCCGGCGTCCGGGACGAGTTCCGCGGGGGCTGGCGCGCGTGGCAGCGGGACCGCTTCCACCGCCTCGCCAAGTGCCGCAAGCTGGTGCTCGAACTGTCCCCGCGGACCGAACTGCTCGAGCGCCTGACGGACGAACTCAACGACCTCGCCGACGAACTGAAGCACCTCGCCGGCGGGCACGCGCGGGCCGCCGGCCCGGCGGAGAAGGGCAAGCAGACGCGGCTCCTCCGCGACGCCGAGGGCCGCGCGTCTACGACGGCCGACGAACTGGCCGCGCTGGTCCGCGTGCTGCGCCGGCGGCGGCTCGCGTACCAGGCGGTGCGGAAGGAACTGGCCGAGGCGAACCTGCGGCTCGTCGTGAGCATCGCGAAGAACTACCGCAACCGCGGGCTGCCGTTCTCCGACCTCATTCAGGAGGGCAACCGGGGCCTGATGCGGGCCGTGGACAAGTACGAGTGGCGGCTCGAGTTCAAGTTCGGCACGTACGCGACGTGGTGGGTCCGGCAGGGCATCACGCGGGCGCTGCACGACCACGCCCGCACGGTGCGGGTGCCGTGCCACCAGATCAGCCTGATGGCGAAGATGGAGCGCATGCGGGGCGAGATGTCGGCCGCGACCGGCCGCGACCCGACCTCCGAGGAACTGGCCGAGGCGCTGGGCGTGAAGGCCGAGGACACCCGCAGCCTCCGCATAGTCGGCCGGCACCCGGTGAGCCTGAACGACTCGGTGGGCGACGGCGAGCGGGCGCTGGAGGACTTCCTCAGCGACAGCCACATCACCAACCCCGGCGAGGAGGTCGATGCGAACCTGCTCAAGGAGCGCATCGGCGAGGTGCTGAAGAGTCTGGCCCCGCGCGAGCGGGAGGTGATCGAACTCCGCTTCGGGCTGAAGGACGGCACGCCGCGGACGCTCGACGAGGTGGCGAAGCAGTACGGGATCACGCGGGAGCGCATCCGCCAGATCGAGGCCCGCGGCCTGCTGAAGCTCCGCCAGCCGACCCGCTCGTGCCGGCTCGAAGAGTTCGCCGACCAGAACGAATAAGCAGCGGATAGTGGACAGTGGACAGTCAGAAATGAGCAGCGGCCCGGTTATCCATCAAGGATAACCGGGCCGCTGTGTCTTCGCTGTCCACTGTCCACTGTCCACTGTCCACTGCTACGGCTGCTTCACCCCGCCCTTGTAGCGGGAGATCTCGGCCGTCACCGGGGCGTTCGGCGTCGCCTTGCTGTCGATCGCCAGTTCGTTCGTCAGCTTGCTGGCCGCCGCGATCGGGTTGTCGGGTGCCACGTCGCCGGGCGTCACGTACATGGTCGGCGGCGTGGGTTTCATGGCCGGCGGACGGTTCGCCGCAACGGCCGGCGCGCTCGGCAGCGGTTGGCCCTGCTGCGTGATCGGCTTGTCCTTGGCGAGCGGGCCGATGGGCTTCAGCCCGCTGCACCCGACCAGCGCGAGCGCGAGGAGCGCGAAGAAGAGCGTTTTCACGGCTTCACCTCCCGCGGCAGTTCGGCGGTCCCGCTGACCGGCACCGGCGCGGCCGGGGCGACCAACTTCGCCGCCGCGGCCTGCGGGTCCACCGGCTTCTCCGGTGCCAGATCGAACGACGCCGCGAACCCGGTGCCCGCCGCCGCCGGCAACGGGGCCTTCACCTTCGGCACCCCGAGGGCGCTGACGCGCTGCTGGTAGATCGCGTTCGCCTGCCGCTCCAGTTCGTCCACCTGTCGCAGCAGGGCGTCGTCGTTCCGCGCGATCGCGGCCTCGCGGAGCTTCAGGCACACGCTCATCCGCCGCTCCCAGGCGACGTACTCGGCCTTCACCGCGTCGGCGACGACCTCCGGCGTGAGCGGCGCGCTCGGAACCGCGGCGACCGGTCCGGAGCGGACCGTCGGCCCGGCCGGCTTGGGCGCGCTGGTGAACATCTTCTTGTACCACGGCCGCGCGTCGGTCGTGGCGGTCGGCGGGTCGGCCGCGACGGCCGGCGTCGCCGCACCGGCCGCCAGCGCGGCGGCGACCCCCCAGGCCCGGAATCGGCTCATGGCTTCCCCCATAACGGTCTGAGCGCGGCGCGCGTTCCCCTCAGTCGGCGCGCCGGAACCACGATGACTATTCGCGGTGTGTGGCCGGGCTTATGCCGACCGAAAGCGGGCGTGTAAAGGCCGGTTCCGTCTCGGAACCAGGGTCTCACGACCCTGGCTACCGACAGCCGCCCTTCCA
>JAYUBA010000991.1:0-4562 GCA_043741075.1 Frigoriglobus sp. | reverse complement strand
GCCGCCGCCACCGGGATGGCGCTGCTGCCGTTCCTCGCCGCCGGCTGCACTCACAAGCCGGGCAAGAACGCCGAAGAGGGGAAGTACCAGAAGACCGTGATGGCCGGGCTGGGCTGGCTGATGAAGAACTGCCCGCTGTCCGGCCCGAACGCCGGCCGCATCAGCGCCAACATGTACGCCCAGGCCATCGCCACCATCCCGCTGTGCGAGGCGTTCGGGATGACCAAGGACCCGATCCTCCGGTCCTACGCCCAGGCCGCCATCAACTACATTCAGAAGGCCCAAGGCCCGAACGGCAGTTGGGGGTACAGTTCCGGCGGCAACGGCGACACGTCCATCGTCGGCTGGCAGATCCAGGCGCTCCAGGCGGCCAAGCTGTCGAAGGAGCTGGTGGTGGACGACCGGGTCATCAAGAAGGCGATCAAGTTCCTGGACCTGGCGGCGGGCGGGTCGCGGAAGTCGATGTACGGGTACGCGGACAGCGCCGGTGCCGCGCCGGGCACCGCGATGACCGCGGTCGGCCTCCTGTGCCGGTACTACATCGACGGGTGGGGTCCGAACAACCCCGGCATGATCGACGGCGTCGCCGGGATCGTCAAGCACCCGCCGCTCGCCAAGGGTGCCGCCGTCGGCAACATGTACTACTACTACTACGCGACGCAGGTGGTCCACTTCTACGAGGGCGAGGAGTGGAAGAACTGGAACGAGGGGCCGCGGGTCGATGGCGTCCGCAAGGGCGGGATGCGCGACTGGCTGGTGAGCACCCAGAACAAGAAGGACGGGGCGACCCTGGGGAGCTGGGATAAGGAGGGCGGGTCGTTCGGTTCGAGCTGCGGGCGCCTCGGCACCACCGCCATTTGCCTGCTGACCCTCGAGGTGTACTACCGCCACCTGCCGCTCTACAAGCGCGGCGGCGACGCCAACGCGGGCAAGATCCTCGAAGACAAGTAGGCTCGTGTGAGTGGTTGGTGTGAGTGCGAGTGAAAGCCAGAAGGCCAGGGGCGTAATTGCCTCTGGCCTTCTGGCTTTTCTCACACCCACACTCGCACTAATTCTTCGGGCTGACATCGAACTCGGTCGGCTTCATCTCCATCGTCTTCGCGTTCGGCGGCAGGGCGATCTGGATCGGTTCGCCGAACCGGCCCTTGGCCCCGCCACGGACCCCGTTCTCGTGCCAGAACACGATGCGGAACTTGCCCGCCGGGGCGTTCTTGATCTCGAACTTCCCGTCCTCGTCGGTGAGCGCGTAGTACGGGTGGTCGAAGACGCGGACGTAACCCGTCATCCACCCGTGGATGGTACACTTGTACTGAATCGGGGGCGTCTCCTTCACCAGCGCCGCGGGCATCTTCCACTGGCCCCCCGCGGGGACGTTCACATTGAAGGAGCCGTTGTTGCCGCTGTCCCAGAAGAAGTTGTGTGCGATGGCGGCCGAGTTCTTCACCACCAGCGTGTCGCCGACGCGGGCGGCCGTGACGCGCCCGACGAACATGCAGCACGGCTGGTCGATGACCACCTCTTCGGCCTTCCGCTTGGCGTCGGCCGGGTGAACCTCCGCGGGCGCGAACGCGGCGTTCGGTTGGTTGTTGTTGTCGGGCCGCAGGTAGACGACCACGTTCTTG
This sequence comes from Frigoriglobus sp., assembly GCA_043741075.1. Taxonomy (GTDB): domain Bacteria; phylum Planctomycetota; class Planctomycetia; order Gemmatales; family Gemmataceae; genus Gemmata. Next base: position 2,940 of record JAYUBA010000991.1, on the reverse strand, counting down.
ATGCCCCGGGTCTTCGGGTTCACCAGGACCGATTCGTCGAGGATCGGCCCCTTCACCAAACACTGCGCCTGGTTCACGTTCAGCGGCAGGCGTTTCGGAACGGCCATGTCGGCCGGGAACACCACCTGGCCCTTGACCGTCACCCACGGGGCCGGCTGGGCGGTCGCGCCCGCGGCGGACGCCGCCACCAGCGCGCAGCCGAGCGCGCACGGCACCACATGTCGCATGAGAAATACCTCGTTACAGGGGAGTGAAACGGCGTCCCGCCGGGGGCGCGGAAGCGGAACTATTCGGGCCAGTCGTCGCGGGCGAACGTCAGCGGGCCGAGTTCCCGCTTCCCGGCGCGGTCGGCGGTGACGGTGATCTTCGTGCCGAGCCGCCCCGGCGTGCCCCAGCCGACGACCTCGTGCCACGTCACCAGCCGCCACGCGCCGACCGGCACGTCCGGCATCTCGAACCGCCCGCCGGCGTCGGTCACCGCGAAGTAGGGTGGTCGAACGCCCACACGAACCCGTCCATCCACGGGTAGATGTCGCACCGGAACTGATCGGCCATTCCCATCGCCGGCAGCGGCTTCGACTCGTGCCCCTCCCCCTTGCCGACGAGCACGTTGAAGCCCCCGTCCCCGGCCGCGATGTAGCGGACGTTGATCGGCACCGGCAGCCGGTTCTCGAACGCGAGCCGGTCGCCGGCGCGGACGGCCAGCGTCCGCGGCGCGAAGTGCGGGCCGGCCGCGCGGACGGGGTGATCGGTCGGGACCGGGCGGGCGAGGTCCGGGTGAATCCGGTCCGCGGGGAACTCGGCCTTGCGGTCGCCGGAGTCGGGGCGGAGGAAGACGATCGCGTTCGCGATGCCGCGGGTGTCGGGGTCGATCGTGACGGTCGCGTACGCCAGCGGCCCGAACGGCTTCCACATGTCCACGTCTTTGACGAGGCCGGGCGGGACGGGGCGCGCCGCCGGCGGCGCGCGGTCCTTCGGGAACAGAACCCGCCCGGAAACGGCCGCCCACTTCCGCGCCTCGACCGGCTGTAGTGCCGGCGCGACCGCCGGGGCCGGACCGGGCTTCGCCACGAACACCGGCGGGGCGGGTCGTGTCGGTGGCGCGTCGGCCCCTTCGCTCGCCAGCCCGAACGCCACGCCGCCGGTCGCGAGGACCGCCGCGGCGAAGGCCGCGACGAGCTTCGCCCCGACCCCGCGCCGCACCGCCTCGGCCGCAAGTGCGGCGCTCACGGGCGAGGGCGCGCCCGCCGGTGCGAGCGCGGGCACGGCGGCGCGGGCCGGCGCGGCGACCGCGAGCAGCCCGACCCCGAGCGCCACGCCGCGGCGCGCCAGCCGCGCGCGGAGCAGTTCCTTGCCGCGGTCGAGCCGGCGGCGGAGGGTGCTCAGGCTCCAGCCGAGTTCGCGGGCCGCCTCGTCCTGGGTGTGTTCTTCGAGGAAGCACGCGACCAGCGCCGCGCGAAGCGCCTCCGGCAGCGCGGCGAGTTCCTCGTCCAGCACGCGAAGGAGGTCGCTGAAGTCCGCTCCGGCCGAGTGGGGGGCGTCGCCCTTTTGAAGACGAAGGGCGTCGGCGCGTTCGCGCCGCTCGCGCCGCCGCTCGTGGCGGCAGGCCGCGAGGCCGACGCGGCGGGCCACTCCGAACAGCCACCCGCCGACGGACGCGGCCGTGAGGGCGCCGCGCGGGTTGCGGGCCAGCACCAGGAACACCGCCTGGAACGCGTCCTCGGCGAGGTGCCGGTCGCGGACGGCCCGCTTGCACACGCCGAACACCAGCCCGCCGTGCCGCTTCACCACCTGCTCGAACGCCGGCTGGTCGCGGTCGTCGGCGAAGCGGGCGACGAGCGCGCGGTCGTCCAGTGCGGCGAGCGGGTTCGGCAGTCGGACGCGGACGGACATCGCGGCCTCCCGGCGGGGCGTCTACCGCTATCATGTCCGCCCGCGGCGTGCGGTGTTCAGAAATCTTGTCGGTCGCGGTCGAGGAGGCCTTGCGACGAGGGCACCGGTCCCGGACGAGAAGCAAGAGCCGCCGATGACGCCGACGGACGCAGATCAGACAAAGAAGAGTTCTGTCTTTAACTCGGTCTTCGCTCTTGATCCGCGTCCGTCTGCGTCATCGGCGGCTCTTACTCTTCTCGCGTCGCGCTACAGCAAGCCCCGCGCGATCAGCCCGAAGATGGTCGCGGCGAGCAGCAGCCGGTACGCGACGAACACGCCGGTGCTGTACCGCTTCAGGAAGTTCAGCAGGAACGCGATGGCGGCGTACCCGACCGCCGCGGACACGAGCGTCCCGACCACCAGCGCGGCCACGTCGTCGCCGGACGCGAACAGGCTCACCGGTTCGCCCTCCGTCGGGGCGGCGAGCTTCTTGTACTCGTCGTACAACTCCTTCAGCCCGGCGCCGAGGATCACCGGGAGCGACAACAGGAACGAGAACCGCGCCGCGGCGGACCGCGCCAGCCCGGCGAACAGCCCGCCGGTGATCGTGGTGCCCGACCGCGACCCGCCCGGCATCAGCGCGCACGCCTGCCACACGCCGACCCACACCGCGTCGAGCCAGGTGATGCCGGTCTCCTCGCGCGGCGGCAGCCCGCGCTTCACCCGCCGGTGCGCCCACCACTCCGCAGCGAGCATCAGCAGCGCGAACACGACCGCGACGACCGCAATCGAGGTGGGGTTGAAGAACGTCGCCTTCAACTGCTTCTTGAACAGGAACCCGACGACCACTGCCGGCACGGTGCCGAGGACGATGAGCCAACCGAGTCGCGAATCGGCCGTCGAAGCGAGTCGCCGCGTGCGGACGTCCGTGACCAGCCCCTTCAACATGCGGGCGATCTCCGCGCGGAAGTACACGAACACGGCCGCGAGCGTGCCGAGTTGGATCACCACCGTGAACGCGTCCTCGGGGTGCGCGTGGCCGAGCAGCGACCGGGCGACGAGCAGGTG
>JAYUBA010000990.1:0-4564 GCA_043741075.1 Frigoriglobus sp. | reverse complement strand
GAGCGAACGCGTCGATCGCAAGGGCGACGACACCCTTTTCCGCGTATTGCGGATCGGGTTCCGCAACGGCAAACCGCTACCCGCCGAGGTGATCCTGGAGTGTGACCCGGAAGATTATAGGCGACTCTATGGAGGCGAGATTCGGGCGAACCGGTACCTCGTCTCGATGAACGGCAGCGTGCTCGACCTCCGCGGGAAGGGGTTCATGAACCGCGTCGAAAAGTTTCCGTCCGCCGAGGACCGTGTCGTGTTCGCCGACGATACGAAAGTGACGTACTGGACCGAGGGCGAAGATCGGGCGAATGGGTTGTTCACGTTCGAGTACGCGACCGGAACGCGGACCCGCATCAAAGAGCCGAAAGAGTGGATGATCCCGCCCGACGTTGCGCGCTCGCCGGACGGCACGAAGGCGATGTACTCGGTACGCGGAGCGCTCACCTTACACCGCGAGGGCAAGGAGCCGAAATCACTGGGAACCGACTTCAACAGCAACACGGAACCGGTGCTGTGGCTTGACAACGACCGGGTTCTGACGCAGCGCGAGGCCGGGAAACTCGTGACCGTGAGTGTTGACGGCAAGGTGACCGAGGTCGTCACGATCAAGGACTTGCCGCCATTCGCGTCCATCGAGTTGGTTCGCGACCCGGCCGGTTCGGTCTTCCTTGACGCCTTTGATTATGGTGGTCAGAAGTATTTCCAGATCGACCTCGCGAAGAAGACGGCCGTTGAGACTGAGTGGCACGGACTCGGGCACGGGTTCGAGGCTGCCTGGGCCGGCGGCAAAATTCGGCACGGCGGCAAGGGCATCGATGTCGGCAAACTCTCTTGTGCGGTTGACTGGGCGGTGGCCGCGCCGGGTCATCTCGCGGTTCCGGTTCAAACCGACGGGTGCGACCACAATATCGCGGTGTGGTCCGTTGCGAGCGGCAAGTGGACCCGGTTCGACTTTCCGTGGGCCATGGCCGTACTCGGGTGGATCAAGTAGCGGTCGTAACGGCCGTGACGGCATCTCAACTCCCATCCGCTTCGCAGATGTTGCTTGGAAACAGGCGGTCGCGGTTTAAGATGGGCAAGCTGAGCCGTTCTTGCCGCACGAGCCGCACCCATGTGTACCCGTCATACTGCCGGTCTCGCGTTATTGCTTCTCGTGTCGGACACATGGGGCCTACGCCCCACGCTCAGCCGGGCAGCCGACGAGCCGAAGGAGTTCGCGGCGGCGAAGTACCGGCTCGTCGGGCCGTTCGCGGGCGGGCGCGTCGCTCGCGCGTGCGGCGTCCCCGGCGACCCCCTCACCTACTTCGCGGCCACCGCCAGCGGCGGCGTGTGGAAGTCCGCCGACGGCGGCCTCACCTGGAAGCCCGTCTTCGACGATCAACCCACCAGCAGCATCGGGAGCATCGCGGTCGCGGCGAGCGACCCGAACGTCGTGTACGTCGGCAGCGGCGAGGCGAACATCCGCGGCAACGTGTCGCCGGGCGCGGGCATCTTCAAATCCACCGACGGCGGCAAGTCGTGGAAGCACGTCTGGAAGCAGGTCGGCCAGATCGGCACCATCGCGGTTCACCCGAAGAACGCGGACGTGTGCTTCGCGGCCGTGTTGGGGCACGCCTTCGGCCCGAACAGCGAACGCGGCGTCTACCGCACCACCGACGGCGGCAAGACGTGGGAGAAGGTACTGTTCAAGAACGACGACACCGGCGCGTCGGACGTGTGCATCGACCCGAACAACCCGCGGGTGGTGTTCGCGGGGTTCTGGCAGGCGCGGCGGCGGCCGTGGGAGATGACCAGCGGCGGCCCCGGCTCCGACCTGTACATCTCGCGCGACGGCGGCGACACCTGGGACAGCCTGAGCGGGGGGCGTAAGCCCCCTGTGCCCGACGACAAGCCCGACGCGAAGGCCGACGCGAAGGCCGAAGCCAAGCCCAACGGGCTGCCGCCGAAGCCTTGGGGCAAGGTCGGCGTGGCGGTCGCTCCTTCCAATTCCGACCGCGTGTACGCGATCATCGAAGCCGAGAAGGGCGGCGTGTTCCGCTCCGACGACGGCGGCGAGACGTGGGCGAACGTCAACGACACGCGCCCGCTCCGGCAGCGCGCGTGGTACTACGGCACGCTCACCGTTCACCCGACCAACGCGGACGTACTCTTTGCGCCACAGGTTCAGTTGCTCAGAAGCATCGACGGCGGGAAGACGTTCGCCGCGATCAGCGCCGGCTTGCACAGCGACCACCACGACGTGTGGATCGACCCGAAGAACCCGAACCGGATGATCGAGGCCAACGACGGCGGCGTCGGCATCACCGCCGACGGCGGGAAGACGTGGGCCACGCCCGCGCTTCCGCTCTCGCAGTGCTACCACGTCAGCGCGGACACGCGCACGCCGTACCGCGTCATGACGTGCATGCAAGACCTCGGCAGCGCGAGCGGGCCGAGCCGGTCGCTGAAGACCGGCGGCATCGGGCAGGGCGAGTGGTACCCGGTCGGCGGCGGCGAAGCGGGCTACGCGTTCGCCGACCCCACCGACCCGGACGTGGTGTACGCGGGCGAGTACGGCGGTATCATGACCCGCTACGACCACCGCACCGGCCAGACGCGAAACATCACCGTGAACCAGTTCAACCCGTCGGGCATCGACCCGGCGAAGATGAAGTACCGGTTCCAGTGGACCGCGCCAATCCTCATCTCGAAGCACGACCCGAAGACCGTGTATCACGCCGCGAACGTGCTGTTCCGCACCCGCGACGGCGGAAACACCTGGGATAAGGTGAGCGGCGATTTGACGCGCAACGACAAGCAGAAACAGCAGTGGAGCGGGGGGCCGATCACCGGCGACAACACCGGCGTCGAGGTGTACGGCACCATCTTCGCGCTGGCCGAGTCGCCGCTTCAGAAGGGGCTACTGTGGGCCGGCACCGACGACGGCTTGGTTCACATCAGCAAGGACGACGGCAAGACGTGGCAGAACGTGACCGCGAACGTAAACGGCCTACCGGACTGGGGCACGGTGACGTGCATCGAGGCCAGCCCGCACGCGGCCGGCACGGCGTACCTCGTCGTCGATAATCACCGAACGGACGACTACAAGCCGCACGTCTGGAAGACGACCGACTTCGGCAAGACGTGGGTGAAGATCACCGACGGCCTCGACACCGGCACGCACGCGAAGGTGGTCCGCGAAGACCCGGCGAAGAAGGGGTTCCTCTACCTCGGCACCGAACGCGGTGTGATGCTCTCGCCGGACGCCGGCAAGACGTGGCGGAGCCTGCAACTGAACCTCCCGACCGTGCCGGTTCATGACCTCGTCGTGAAAGACAACGACCTCGTGGTTGCCACGCACGGCCGGGCGATCTGGATTCTCGACGACCTCACGCCGGTCCGCGACACCTCAGCCGCGGTGAAGAAGAAAGCGGTTCACCTGTTCCCGGTGCAGGCCGCGACCAAGTGGTACACGAGTTGGGGCGGTCCGACGCGCGAGTTCCTCCCGACCGTGAGCGGCGAGAACCCGGACGCGGGTGCGGTGGTGTGGTTCCACCTCGGCCCGGACTTCAAGGGCGAGGTGAAGCTCGAAATCCTCGACGCGAAGGGCAATGTCATCGCGAAGGCAAAGGGCACTCCGAGCGGGGGGCGTAAGCCCCCTGTGCCCGACCCAGACGACGACGAGGCCGACTCACCGAACCGGGAGGGCGAGGCTCCTGCCGAGCCGGCCGACTCACCGAAGCGGAAACTGGAGCCGAAGCCGGGCCTCAACCGATTCGTGTGGGACTTGACGCACGACGGCGCGACCACGATTCCCGGCGCGCCGGTCGATTCCGGCGGTGCCGGGACGCGCGTCCCGGTCGCGCCGGGCGAGTACACGGTGCGCCTCACGCTCGGCAACCAGAGAGCTTTGCAGAAGGTTCGCGTGACCGCCGACCCGCGGTGGCTGGCGATGGCCGTCAAGCTGGCGCCGCCCATTCCCGCCGCGGAGTTCGAGTGGAACCCGCTTCAGACGGGCATGTCGGGGCCGGACTACGCGGAACTGACGCGGCTTTTGGCGAAGGTCGCGCCGCTGAAGTTCGAGACGGCCGCGGACGAACTCTCGGCGCAGGAGGCGCTCACGCTCCGCGTCCGCGACGACATCACCAAGCTGTCCGGCGCCGTGGCCCGCATCCGCGGCGATCAAGAAGCAGACCGACCTGCGCAAAGACTTGCTAAAGGACCGCGACGACGCGAAGGCGCTCCTGAAGCAAACCGAGGCGCTCGCGAAGAAGCTGGACGACCTCGAAGGCAAACTCCACAACTCGAAGGCGAAGATCAGCTACGACATCTTCGCCGCGAAGGGCGGGGCGATGCTGTATTCGCAGTTCGCGTGGCTGCTCGCCAACCTGACCGACGGCGACGGCGCGCCCACCCAGGCGCAGCAGGAACTCGCGGACGAGTTGGGCAAGGAACTCGCCGGCCTGCTCGGCCAGTTCGACGGCATCGCGAAGGCCGACCTCGGCAAGCTGAACGACGCGGCGAAGAAGCTCGGCGTGCCGGAACTGTATGTGCCGCCCGCGAAGAAGGCGGACGCCAAGCCGCCCGCGAA
>JAYUBA010000989.1:0-4575 GCA_043741075.1 Frigoriglobus sp. | reverse complement strand
ACCGGAAGGGAGCGGGCCGTCCAGTTGTGAGTGTCGGCGGTTAACCCGCTCCCTTCCGGTCGCGGCTCGATCCGTACGCAGCCACGCCCTCCGTCCTCACGCGGCCCGGTTCGCGCGCGGGTAGTCGCCGGTCTGGTCGGCCAGCCACGCGGCACACCGCGCCCAGTTGCGGCCGTCACCGGGTGAGATGTGACCAAGCAACCGGCCGCCGGTCGCGCCGGTCAGCACCGGCAGGTTCCCCGGCACGCCGTCGCACGTCAGCGCCGCCAGCACCGCCGCCGCCGCCGCGGTCCGCGCCAGCGCCGGCACGTTCGCCGCGTCGGAGCGCTCCACACTTCCGCCGAACTGCTGCGCCACCAGTTGCCACAAGAAGCCGTTTCGCACGCCGCCGCCGGTGAGCAGCACGCGCCGCGGCCCGTCCGGCTTCATCGGCGGGAGCCGGCACGCGTCGCCGACCGCTCGCGCCGCGAGGTGCGTCGCGGTACAGAGCAGGTCCGGCAGGCCGGCGGTGAGTTGGCGTGCGGCGTCGAACGCGGCCAGCAGGAAGCTCCGCCCGAACGCGTCGGCATGAACCGCCTTGGGCGGCGTCCGCGTCAGGTGCGGGTGTGACGACCAGCGCGCGAGGAGCGGGTCCAGGCACCGGCCCTGCACGGCCTTCTTCCCGCCGGCGTCGGTGTGTTCCTTCCCGCGCGTGCCGTGGAACAGGATCGCGTCGAGGAGTTGGTTGCCCGGCCCGGCCTCGAAGCCGAACGCGGCGCTCACGCCCCCTTGTGCGGGAACGAGCACGACCGTTGTGACCGCGCCGAGGTGGACGAGCAGCCGCGCCTCGGCCGGGTCGCGGAAGAGGAGGAAGTCGGCCGCGGCGGTGAGCGGGCACCCGGTGCCGCCGGCGGCGCGGTCGCGGTCGGCGAACCCGTGTAGCACCGTGACGCCGGTCTGCTCGGCGACGCGCTCGGCCACTTCCGGCCAGTGGATCGGGACGGCCGCCGGGCGGGTCGGTTCGAGTAACCCCACCGCGAAGGCGTCGCGCGGCGAAGCGGCGGCCTTGCCCAGCGCCTGTCGCGCCGCGAACACGACGGTGTCGGCGACGGCGCGCAGGAACTCCGGCGGGAGCGGGGCGGGTGAGGTGGCGGACGCGCGGATCACGTCCCGCACGGCCGGCGGGAACGCGACGCGCCCGGCGGGCACGACCCGCGGCACCAGGTCGAGGCCCAACCCCTCGACCCGCACCGCGGCGGCGTCCACGCCCTCCAGCCCGGAGCCGATCGACAGACCGATCAGTGTGCGGACCATTTTTAACAGTGACGAGTGACGAGTGCTGAGTGATGAGTGAAATCCAGAAGAGCCGAGCGATTCCGCCCTTCTTGGTTTTTCACTCAGCACTCAGCACTCGTCACTCGTCACTCTCCCTAGGCGGCGGCGAGAACGCCGTCCGCGGCCCGCACGGCGGCCTGCACGAAGCACTCGAAGATCTGCACGTCGAGCGCGCTGGCGGTCTCCGCCTCCGGGTGCCACTGCACGCCGACGCAGAACCAGGTCGGGTCGGTCGATTCGATCGCCTCGATCACCCCGTCCGGCGCCTTCCCGGCGACGCGCATGCGCTTGCCGATCTGGTTCACCGCCTGGTGGTGCGCGCTGTTCACGCGGAGTTCCTGCGTGCCGTAGATGTCGTCGAGGCGCGTGTTCTCTTCGATGAGAACCATGTGCCGGTGCGGCGCGCCGGTCTGGTCGAAGTGCGGCATCGCCTTCGGGTTGTCGGTGGGCAGGTGCAGGTGCAGGGTGCCGCCGGCGAACACGTTCAGTTGCTGCATCCCGACGCCGATACCGAGGACGGACATCTTCCGGTCGAAGATTTTGGCGAGCAGGTACCGGTCGGCGTCCTCGCGGCGGGCCGGCATCGGGCTGACGGCGGCGGGGAGCGCCTGGCCGTTGCGCCGCGGGTCCATGTCCGCGCCGCCGGAGAGCACGATCCCGGCGCACTGGTCCAGGAGCGCGTCGATGTCGGCGAGGTTCCCCTTGCGGAGCGGCGGGAGGATGAGGGGCAGCCCGCCGGCGGCCACGATGGCGTCGATGTAGCCGACGTTGAGCCGGGCGAACGCGGCCCCGGCCTTCGGGGCGATGAGGTCGGCGTTGACCGCGATGAGCGGCCGAACCGGCGGCGCGGCGGGTTCCTTCTCTTTGACGTCTTTGGTGCGAGGGGGCATGTGCGGCGAGTCCTCCGTGACCGGCGGGGCGGGGCGTCTTGCCCCGTGAGCGAAGAGGCAGTGTAGCGGGTACGAAAAGGGCGATACAAGACCAATTCGCGCCCGGCGCGGATTGCCCGCTTGCGGCCGGATGGAGTACAGTAGAGGTGGCTCGGAGGACTGGAGGAACGTGCGATGAACCCGATCCCGTTCGACAGGCTGGGCATCCCGGAAGAGATTCTGCGCTTGCGCCCACCGACGACCGCGGCACAGGCCGCCGCCCGGCGCAAGGCGCGGGAGGCCATGGAGGCGACGTACCCTCCGAGGTGCTACGTCGCGTACGTGGACAACTGGACCGGCGACGAACTGGACCGCGTCGTGGTCGCAGCGAGCACCGACTGGGACGAGTATCAGCGGCAACTCGTCGCGGTGCCGCCGGACGTTCGCGCGCGTGTCGAGATCGACGAGATCTACGATCCCGAGGACGGCATCTTCATCGGCGGGGCTTTCTGATCAACCTTGCGGTGAGCAGGTGTTACATGTCGTTCCTCTGTCCGATCGAGCAGGGCAAGCGGCACGGTCTGAATGTCGTCTGGGTGAAGGTGCCGCTGACCGTTCCCGGCGCGGGGGGTGGCGTCGAACAGAGTTTCATCTTCGACACCGGCTGTCAGCTCACAACGGTGAGCGAAGACGTGGCGGCCAAACTCGGTCTTCCGTCGGGCGGGCGTGTGGTGGATGTCCGCGGGGTGACGACAGCCGGCCGCGGTCGGCTCGTCGATGTGCGTTTTCGCTTCCCGAAAACCGTCAGTGGCGCGCCGGGGTTGGAAGTGATCTCAACCTGGGTTGTCCTCACTGGCACAAAAAAGTTGGCCCTACTCGGCTTTCACGAGGTCGAAAGGCATTTCTGCATTCGCACGCTGGAGTTCGACATGTACTTCATACCGTGGACATTAATCCACGGCCGGTAGTGTTCACGAATCGAAGTACAGGGCGAACTCGTAGGGGTGCGGGCGGACGCGGATCGCGGCGACTTCGGCCTTCCGCTTGTAGTCGATCCACGTCTCGATCACGTCCTCGGTGAACACCCCCCCGTGGAGCAGGAATTCGTGGTCCTTCTCCAGCGCGGTGAGCGCCTCGTCGAGCGTGCCGGGCGTTTTCGGCACGTCCTTCAGTTGCTCCGCCGGCATGTCGTAGATGTCCTTGTCGAGCGGGGCACCGGGGTGCGTCTTGTTGCGGATGCCGTCGAGCATCGCCATCAGCATCCCGGCGAACGCGAGGTACGGGTTCGCGGCGCCGTCGGGGACGCGGTATTCGAGGCGCTTCGACTTGGCGCGCGACGAGTACACCGGGATGCGCACCGCCGCCGACCGGTTCCGCTGGCTGTACGCGAGGTTCACCGGTGCCTCGTAGCCCGGCACGAGTCGCTTGTAGCTGTTGGTCGTGGGGTTGGTGATCGCGCACAGCGCCGGCGCGTGCTTGAGCAGGCCACCCAGAGCGTACATCGCGAGGTCGGACAGGTTCGAGTAGTCGCTGCCGTAGAACAGGTTCGCCAGGTCGCCGTTCTTCTTCTTCCACAGCGACACGTGAACGTGCATCCCGCTGCCGTAGTCCTCGAACAAGGGCTTGGGCATAAAGGTCGCCGCCTTGTTGTGCCGGCGGGCCATGTTCTTCACGATGTACTTGTACTTCAGCACGTTGTCGGCCATCGGCACCAACTCGTCGTACCGCACGTTGATGGCGCACTGCCCGCCGCCGGCCTTCTCGTGGTGGTGGCTCTCCACGGTCATCCCGCACTGCATCATCGCCAGCATCATCTCGCTGCGCAGGTCGTGCAAACTGTCCGAGGGCGGGCACGGGAAGTACCCCTGCTTGTACGGCACCTTGTAGCCGAGGTTCGGGCGCTCGTCGCGGCCGGTGTTCCACTGACCCTCGCCCGAATCGACGTAATAGAAGGCGGAGTGCGGCGTCTGGTCGAACTTCACGTCGTCGAACACGAAGAACTCGAGCGACGGCCCGAACATGGCCGCGTCCGCGACCCCGGTACTCTTCATGTAATTGACGGCTTTTCGCGCCACGTTCCGCGGGTCGCGGGAGTAGTCTTCCTTGGTGAGCGGGTCCTGGATGTTGCACAGCATCGCCAGCGTGATGTCTTTGCAGAACGGGTCGATGAACAGCGTGTCCGGCTGCGGCATGAGCAGCATGTCGGACTCGTTGATCGCGACCCACCCGCGGATGCTGGAGCCGTCGAACCCGATGCCGTCCTCGAACGAGTTCTCGTCGAGCACCTCGGCCGGCACGGTGAAGTGCTTCCACAGGCCGGGCAAGTCCATGAAGCGGAAGTCAACGGCTTTGACCTCGCGCTCGCGGAGGAGGGCGAGGACTTCGCGGGGGG
>JAYUBA010000988.1:0-4581 GCA_043741075.1 Frigoriglobus sp. | reverse complement strand
AGGCACATGCGGATCGCGTCGTCCAGGCGCACGACCACCGGTTCCAGTTGCTCGTCCGGTTCGGGCCTCGCCTCGCCGGGCGTCAGCCCCTCCGCGAGGAACAGGTGCAACTTCTCGTCCAGCACGCCCGGCGACGCGTAGATGTAGCCGAGGCTCCGCCACTTCGCGGCCGTGTAGCCCGTCTCTTCGAGTAGTTCCCGGCGCGCGCAGGCTTCGAGCGCCTCGCCCGTCTCCAGCGTACCGGCCGGTACTTCCCAGAGCGTGTCGTTCACCACAAAGCGGAAGTTCCGCAACAGCACCACGCGCTCGGCGTCGAGTACCGGCAGGATGACCACGGCACCGGGGTGGCGGATGGCGTCGCGGCGGATCGTCTGGCCGTCGGGCGTGTGGAGCGTGTCCACCTCGACGCGGATCCGCCGCCCGACGTGAACGACTTCGGCCGGCATTAGCTGTTCCTTCTTGTGGTGCGGGCGTCCCGCCTGCTCCTGGCTATGCAGGCCAGAGGCCCGCACCACAAGAAGACGGCACGGCGGCGGAATTGCGACAACGCCCCCGCGATGGTAGATTAACAGTTGTCCGCCGACAACCCGTTCGCGGCGTGTGAGCGAGTCCGACCGATGCGCGATCCGATGAGCTGGTCGATCCCAGTGTTCCGGCTGTTCGGCATCCAGGTCCGGGTCCACGTCTTTTTCTTCGTCATCACCATCGGCCTGTTCCTCCGTCACCTCACGCTCCTGCAGTACGACGACGTGTGGTGGCTGGACAAATTCCTGCTCACGGTGGTGGTGCTGTTCGGCAGCGTGCTGCTGCACGAGTTCGGGCACTGCTTCGGGGCGCGGTACGTCGGCGGCGAGGCGCGCGAAATCCTCATCTGGCCGCTCGGCGGGCTGGCCTTCGTGGAGGTGCCGCACCGGTGGAAGGCGCTGTTCGTGATGGTCGCGGCCGGGCCGGCGGTGAACGTACTCATCTGCGTGGTCTGCGCCGCCGCCATCGCCGGGGCCGGGTTCGTACCGAGTTTGAACCCGCTGGCCGACCCGTACCGCACCGAGACGACCAACTACCGCGACGGCCGCACGTACACCGGCTCGGAGAGGGTGAAGTTGTACAAGCCGACCACCGCGGACGAGCCGACATTGAACGAAATCAAGGACCGGGAGAAAGAGCGCAACATCAAATCGACGCCGAAGGTCAAGGATTCGGCCGCACACGAGGCGTACGTGGCCGAGTTGGGCTACGAGCGGGCGGTCGCCCCCGTGTGGCTGGTCTGGGCGTACCGCATCTTCTGGATGAACTGGGTTCTGTTCCTGTTCAACATGCTCCCCGCGTACCCGCTCGACGGCGGGCAGTTGCTCCAATCGCTGGTCTGGGGGCGAACCGACCACCGGCGCGGCGTCGTCGTGGCCGCGTACACCGGGTTCGCGTTCGCGGTGGTGTTCCTGATCGTGTCGATCGCGGTGAACGAGGCGCTGTTCCTCGGCCTCGCGCTCTTCATGCTGTACTCGGCGTCGATGAAGCTGATGCAGTTGGAGATGGACGAGGGGCCGTTCGGGTACGACTTCTCCGCGGGGTACACGAGCCTGGAGAAGGACGACGAGCCGACCCCGCGGCCGAAGCGGCCGGGGCCTCTTACGCGGTGGTGGCAGGCCCGCAAGGCCCGCAAGGCGGCCCGCGTGGCGGAGGAGCGGCAGAAGGACGAGGAGCGGATGGACCAACTTCTCGAGAAGATCAGCCGCTCCGGGCCGGGGTCGCTGACCGACGAGGAGCGGCAGTTCATGCGCCGCGTGAGTGCCCGCAAGCGGAATACCTCTTGAGCAGGTCGCAAGTCGTAAAGTCCCAAGTCGTAAAGTCGAAGACTTCAACGATGTGGCCTTCGACTTTACGACTTTCGACCTTACGACTTTACGACGCGACCGAAGGGAGCATCCGTGTCCACGCTCATCACCCCGCGAACGCTGTCCGGGTTCCGCGACTACCTGCCGTCGGTGATGCTCGCGCGCGAGGAGGTGCTGCGCCGCGCCCGCGACGTGTACCGCTCCTACGGCTTCACGCCCATCGACACGCCCGCGTGCGAAAGCCTCGACGTGCTGCTCGGCAAGGGCGGCGACGAGTCCGACAAGCTGGTGTACCGCGTGCGGAGCGCGAAGAGCGAGAAGGAGGAGATGGGGTTGCGGTTCGACCTGACGGTGCCGTTCGCGCGGTTCAGCGCACAGTACATCAACGAACTGGGCACGCCGTTCAAGCGGTACGCGATGGGTCCGGTGTGGCGCGGCGAGCGGCCCGGCCAGGGCCGCTACCGCGAGTTCTGGCAGTGCGACTTCGACACCATCGGCACCACGTCCAACGCCGCCGACTGCGAAACCGCGCTCGTCATCAACGACCTGTTCGCCGCGATCGGCTTCGACAAATTCGAGATACGAATTAATAACCGGCTAATTCTCAACGGCCTGCTTGAGCTTTATGGGATGGCCGATAAGGCTGTGCCCGTTCTTCGGTCCCTCGATAAGCTCGACAAAATCGGCGCAGATGCCGTCATTGCTGAACTGGTCAGACCTGATTTAGCCGGCCTAACCTCAGATCAGGCCGTGGCAGTGATGACGCAACTGGCTGTCCAGCGAAGCGCCAAGGATAACACAGAAATCCTTGACTACATTCATCAACTGCATCCGGGCAACAGCAGTATCGAACTTGGGCTGTTGCGCCTGCGCGAGCTGCTCGCGGTGGCCGCGCGGGCCGGCGTGCCGGACGGGCGCATCAAGATCGACCTGAGCATCGCGCGCGGGCTGGACTACTACACCGGCACGATCTACGAAACGTTCCTCACCGGCCTGCCGGGCATCGGCAGCGTGTGCAGCGGCGGCCGGTACGACAACCTCGCGAGCAAGTACACGAAGCAGGTGCTTCCCGGCGTCGGCGCGTCCCTCGGCCTGGACCGCCTCATCGCCGCGATGGAAGAACTCAAGCACCCGCTGCTCACCAGCCAATCGACCCCGGCGCAGGTGCTGGTGGTGAACTTCGACGCGGCCCGCCTGGGCGACTACCAGCGCATCGCACGTGCGCTGCGCGCCGCCAGCGTGAACGTGGAAGTGTACCCGGACGCGAAGAAGATCGGCGTGCAGCTCGCTTACGCCGAGAAGCGCGGGTTTGCGCTGGCGGTGATCGCCGGCGACCGCGAGTTCGCCGCGGGCGTGTGGAACGTGAAGAACCTGGCGAAGCGCGAGGAGGCCGCCGTGCCAGAGGCGGAGTTGGTAGAAAGGGTCAAGGCTCTCGTGTAGCCGCGATGCGCAGCGGAGTGTCCGCCGATGAAGTCCGACAACCACTACGAGGCGGCGTTCGACGCGTACCTGCGCGGGCGGGGCGTCGCCGTCGTGCCGGTGGTGGAGGCGCGGCGCAGCTACCTCGACCCCGGCGAGGTGAAGTCGCCGGACTTCATCGTCGTCGCCCCGCGCGACGCGAAGCTCGTCGTGGACGTGAAGGGCCGCAAGTTCCCCGGCACCGGCAAGGGCGGGAAGCCGCGAACCGTCTGGCACAACTGGTGCGAGCGCGAAGACGTGGACAGCCTCATCCGCTGGGCCGACCGCTTCGGCGGGGGGTTCCGCGGCGTGCTCGCGTTCGTGTACCACCTCGCCCCGCACGTCGAGATGCCCGCCGACACGCCCGACCTGTTCGCGTTCCGCGGGCGAATGTACCTGCTCCGCGGCGTGTGCGCCACTGCGTACCGCTCGCACATGCGCACCCGCAGCCCGCGGTGGGGCACCGTCCACGTGCTGACCGACGACTTCCGCGAACTGGTGAAGCCGATCTCGCACTTCCTCGCACCCGCCGCGGACGTGGTAGAATTGGCGCGGTGAACGAGCCGGAAGCGGAGCGACGGCAAACGTTTGCCGTCGCTCACGCTTCCGGCTCGTCAAGATGGTGAACCCCTCCCATGAAGCCTCTTCGCATCGGAATCGTCGTCGAGTCCACCGGGTTGAGCATGCGGCCGGCGCTCGTCGCCGCGGCGCGGATGGGCGCCCAGGGCGTGCAGGTGGACGCGGTCCGCGAGATCGCACCGGACAACCTGGGCGAAACCGGGCGCCGCGAGTTCCGCAACCTGCTCCGCTCGTTCGACCTCGAACCCGCCGCGCTGAACGTGCCGGTGCGCCGCGGGCTGGACGTGGCCGACGACCTTCAGCAGCGCATCGAGCGGGTCCGCAAGAGTATGCAACTCGCGTTCGATCTGGGCGCGCGCCGGATCGTCGTGGCGTGCCCGAAGATTCCGGACGATCCCGCCGCGCCGCGGGCGCACCTGATGCGCGAGTCGCTCGCCGCGCTCGCCGCCCACGGCGACCGCATCGGCTGCGTCGTCGCGCTGGAGGTCGGGTTCGACCCCGCGACGAAGGTGAAGGAATACCTCGCGGGCTTCGACACGGGCAGCCTGAAGGTGACCTACGACCCGGCGAACTTCCTGCTGCACGGGCACGACCCGCTCGCGAACCTGATGCCGCTCGCCGGCCTGATTGCCCACGTCCACGCCCGCGACGCGCGCTCCGCCGGGCTGAGTCGCGGTCTTCAGGAAGTGCCGGTCGGGGCCGGCGACATCGA
>JAYUBA010000987.1:0-4587 GCA_043741075.1 Frigoriglobus sp. | reverse complement strand
ACCGCACGCCTCAAGGCCGGGCGGCGGCACAGCGCCCACAGGGCGAGCGCCGCGACCGGCGGCAGGTACAGGAGGAGCGCGTAAAGGAACTCTGGGCGCGCGAAGGTCACGGTGAGAAGGGTGAGGCCGATCACCGCGCCGGCCGCGGGTCGATTCAGTCGCGCCGCCAGTGCCGTTCCCAGGACGAGGATGACCGTCGCCAGGTGCATCGGGTAGGGGTAGATGTCGATGAGCGTGGTCGCCGGGATGACACCGCCCGCGACGAGCGCGGCCAATCGCCCGCCGCCGAGCGCCCGGACCAGGAGGAACGTCGCGACGGGCAAGAGGACGGCGAGCACCGCCCAACTCCGCACCGGCACTTCCTCCAGCGGCGTGCCGATCTTCAGCAGCAGACAGTCCCACAGGACGTAGAGGGGTGCGTCTTCGACCGGTGGTAGGCCGCGCTCCGGCACGGCGACCGCGCTCATCAGGTAGTAGCACTCGTCGGAGATGTCGGCGTCGCGAACCGCCGCCACACCGAACCCGGCCTTCACCCCGAGCGCCGCGACGAACACCATCAGGGCCGCGTCCGCCAGTAAGCCCCGCCAGCGCGAGGGCGCGTCCTGCTCGACCATGTACGCGGACTCCTAAGAACGGCCGGTCACGCGGCACGGGCCGCCGGCGCGGCGGTGGCCGCCTGCACGTCGTCCGCCCACCCGCGGACCAGCGGCAGTTCGTCCGCCGGGAAGAACCCCGCCGCCGTCAGCGCCTCGTAACAGCGGACGAGGTTGTCCGCGACGGCCCCGCGCCCGGCCGTCAGCGAGAGGCCGGACAGCCGCGCGACGATCGCGTCGTTCTGCGTGTAGCCGGGAATCTCGTCCTTGAAGTCGCGAACGAGGTTGTGCGGGTTCCGGTCCTGCGTCACCTCGGCCGCGTGGAACACCAGCCCGTGACCGAGTTCCCACAGGCACCGTTGCGCGACGAAACTCCGCCAGATGTCGGTCATGCGGAACGAGCAGAAGCTCGGCAGGTACAGCAGTGGGTACGCCTCCGGCCACCACCACGTCGTCTGGCTGTTGAACGGGCACCACGTCCCCGGCGGGAGCCACACGCTCGGCCCGCGGCGGAAGTTGAACGGCCGGTCGAGCACGAGCCGCCACACCGCGTCCACGTCCGGCGCGTTGTCGGCCAGTCCCTGTTGGATCGGGCAGTGGTAGTCGGCCTGCGGGGCGGCGGGGTCGTGCGCGCCGCACGCCGGGTCGTTCACCTTGTCGAGCGGCAAGCCGCGCGGCCAGATGTTCTCCTTCGTGAACGCGCGGTACACGTTCATCCACACCCGCGGGGCCGCGGCCTGCGCGCGGGCGACCACCCCGCGCGGCGACCAGTGCTCGTTCGGGGCGTTGTCGTCGTCGGTCTCGTAGATGCACGCCGCGCCGCGCCGCAGCGCGAGCAGGTAGCCGAGGTTCTTGCGGGCGTAGTGGCCGGTCGGCAGCAGACCCGCGAGCCGGAACGGCAGTTCCTTCTGCTGGGCGAGCGATACGAACTCCGCGCCGGGAAGCTCGAACTTCGCCGGCCCCTTCTTGTCGCCGATGACGATCAGCCCCGCGCCGGCCGCGGTCAGCGACTTACCGAGCGTCTCGACGCACGCGGTCGGCCCTTGAATGGTGGTAAGCACACCGACCAAGCCGCCCGCCGGCTTCACGGGAGTGGTCGTTGCAACAGGCTTCGCGCGGGCGGGGACGCGCGGCGGTGCGGCCGTGTCCTTCGCGACCGTGCAGCGGTTCTCGCGCACGAGTGCCCACAGGTTACGGAACGCCTCGCTCAGACTCGCCTTCCCGACGCTCTTGCTCGGGTTCTTGTAGTGGATCGGGACTTCCGTCCACTTCCACGCGTGCATCAGCACCTTGATTTCGGTCTGGAAGAAGTGGGCGCGGCTGCGAACCCCGTGGGCGAGGACCGCCTCCATCGCGGGGCGGGTGAAGCACTCGAACCCGCCGGTCATGTCCCGCATGTGGGTGCCGAGCAGCAGGTTCGTGAGTACCCCACCGCCGCGGCTGATGAGGTATCGTGACCACGGCCCGGTGTAGCCGCCGGGTTCCATGAACCGGCACCCGCCGGCGTAGTCGAAGCCCTGCTCCATCGCGCGAATAAAGAGCGGGATCTCTTCCGGCTGGTGGCTCAACCCGCCGTCCATCTCCAGAACCCACCGGCACCCGGCGGCGAGCGCGGTGCGGTAGCCGCGGAAGTACGCGTCCACCACGCACCGATTCTCCGGTGCCCACACCAGCACAACTCGCGGGTCGCGCCCGGCCCGAGCGGCGATCCGCTCGCGGGTGCCGTCCTTCGACACGTTGTCCAGCACGCAGAACACGCGGTCGTCGGCACCCAGTTGGAATAGAGTCCGGTCGAGCAGCTCGTCGATCGAGTGCTCTTCGTTCGCGAGCGGGACGGCGACGCCCAGGCGCATGGTGATCGTCCTTGATCGACCGGGGTGAGCGGAGTCGGCGGCGCGGCCCGGCCGCTGTACCGACGAACCTCTATCGGCACGAGCGGCCATCCAACTTCACCCCTTCCGTAGCGCTTCCCCAAGCCCTGCAATCGGCACCCGTTGAACCGCCCGAGAAGCGTCCGGCACCGGGTCGGGCGTTTGAAACTCCGGGACCGGGCGCGGGACGTGCCGTAGAATCACGGAACCGCCCGCCCGCCGGAGGCCGCGCCGTGAACCCGCGCTCCGTCGCCCCGTCCACTCAACTGTTGCCCGGCCTGGTCACGTCGCCGGTGGCCGAGCGGCCGGGCGTCCTCTTGTCGGTCGCGCAGGCGGTGGCCGCGCACGCCGACCTCGGCGCGCTGCTCCGCGACCTCGCCGCGGCCCTCAGCGCCCACCTGCCCGCCGGGTACCTGAGCTTCGCGCTCATCGACCCGCACTCGCACGCGGCCCGGCTCCAGTTCCTCGAACCGCTCGGCGGGGCGACGCCCCCGCGCCCGGCCGACACGCCCACCGAGTTGCCCGCGGCCGAGTCGCCCACCGCCCGCGTGTGGGACACGCAGGAGCCGCTGTGGCTGGACGCCGGCGCGCGGGCCGACGGGCGGTTCGCCGTCCTCCGCGCGGCCTACGCCCGGCAGGGCGTGCGGGGCGCGTGCTTCGTCCCGCTCACGACCCCGCGGCGCAAACTCGGCGCGATGGGGTTCACCAGCTACGCCCCCATCGCGCCCGCGCCGGGCGATGTCGAGTTCGCCACGCTGGTCGGGCGGTTGGTGGCGCTCGCGGTAGAAGGCGCGCTCACCCGCCGGGAGTTGCAGCGGGCCAACGACCGGCTCGCTGCGGAGAAGTTGTACCTCGAAGAGGAGATCCGCACCGACCGGCGCACGGACGAGGTGATCGGCGGCGGCGCGGCGCTCCGCGAAGTGCTCCGGCAGGTGGAGGTGGTCGCGCCGACCGACTCGGCCGTCCTCATCACCGGGGAGACGGGCACCGGCAAGGAACTGATCGCCCGCGCCGTCCACCGGCTGAGCAGCCGCCGCGACCGCACGTTCGTGAAGCTCAACTGCGCCGCGATCCCCACCGGGTTGTTGGAGAGCGAACTGTTCGGGCACGAGAAGGGCGCGTTCACCGGGGCCGTCGAGCGCCGCATCGGGCGGTTCGAGCTGGCCGACGGCGGCACGCTCTTTCTGGACGAGGTCGGGGACATCCCGCCGGAGCTTCAACCCAAGCTGCTCCGCGTCCTTCAGGAACAGGAGTTCGAGCGCCTCGGGAGCGCGAAGACGATCAAGGTCCACGTGCGCCTGGTGGCGGCGACGCACCGGAACCTGGCGAAGATGGTCGCGGACGGGAAGTTCCGGTCGGACCTTTACTACCGGTTGCACGTGTTCCCGGTCCACCTGCCCGCACTGCGGGAGCGCCGCGACGACATTCCGGAACTGGTGCGGCACTTCGTCGGGGTGTTCGCCCGCCGCTTCGGCAAGACGATCGCGACCCTCCCGGTGGAGACAATGACCGCGCTGGAGCGGTACTCGTGGCCGGGCAACGTGCGCGAACTGGAACACCTCATCGAGCGCGCGGTCATCCTCACGTCCGGCGGCGAACTGCGCGTGCCGCTCGCGGACCTCGTCCCCCTCCCCTTGCCCGACGGGCCGGCCGTCGAAGCGAGCCGTCCTCCGCAAGTCACGCTCCGCGGGAGCGAGCGGGACTTGATCTGTCGGACGCTCGACGAGTGCCGGTGGGTGATCGGCGGGCCGCACGGGGCCGCGACGCGCCTCGGGCTGAAGCGGACCACGCTCCTCTCGCGGATGAAAAAGCTCGAAATCTCGCGTTCCAAATTGCGCGTCGAATAGTCGTCACGCACGCGCCGAAGGTGTCGAAATTACGACACGGCCATCGACACTTCTCAAAGCCGCACGGCTTCTCGCGACCGCTCCCCTTCGCGCCCACCCGCGTTCGGCGCGACCGGGCGAAGGTTACGGGTGCTTTTCCGTATCCCCGCGCGGTTGGTACGCGGGATGCAACGAGTGCGGCAGAATCCATACGCGCTTTATTCTGCGAGGACGCTATGTCGCACCGAAGTCGGGTCCGTCCGCCGGGGTTCACCCTCATCGAACTGCTGGTCGTGA
>JAYUBA010000986.1:0-4590 GCA_043741075.1 Frigoriglobus sp. | reverse complement strand
TGCTCCGGTACCACCAGAGGCGCAACACTCAGGCCGCCAAGTCCCACAAGAAACAGCGGCATAAATGCGTCATCTGAACCCGCGCTGTACTGTTAGGGAAGGGGGTTGGGGGGTTAGGTTCCCCAAGGTGACACCATGCTCTGCACGCCGCACGAACACAACCTCACCCGTCGCCGGTTCATGGGAGCCGCCGGCGCGATGGGTCTGTCCGCGCTCGCCAACCCCGTCGTTGCCGAAGAACTGAAGAAGCAGAAGCGGCAGGTGCTGTTCGTGTGGCTCGACGGCGGCATGAGCCAGCTCGAATCGTGGGACCCGAAGCCGAACACGCCGTTCGGCGGCCCGTTCCGCGCGATCGACACCGCGGTGCCCGGCATCCGGATCTCCGAACTACTCCCCAACTGCGCGAAGCAGATGAAGCACCTCGCGCTCGTGCGGAGTGTGTCCACGCAGGACAACTCGCACTCCGCGGGCGTGGACCGCATCAACCGCGGCGACCCCAAGAACCGCGGCGTCACGTACCCGTACTTCGGCTCCGCGGTGGCGAAGTTGGTCGGCGCCGGCGACAGCGGGCTTCCGCCGTACATCTGGGTGAAGCCGATGAACGGCGGCTTCATCTACAAGGACGCCGGGTTCCTCGGCCCGAAGTACGGCGCGCTCGCGCTCGGCGACGGCAAGCCGCCGGAGAACCTCGTTCGCCCCAAAGACCTCACCGCCGACGAGGACGACGAGCGCAACGACCTCCGCAAGTTGCTCGACAAGAACTACGCCGCCGACCGCCGCGCGGAACTGACCGAGGCGAACAGCTACGCCTACGAGATGGCCGCGCAGCTCCAGAAGAAGATCGCGTTGTTCGACACGTCCAAACTGCCGCAGAAGGATCAGGAGCGGTACGGCACGCACGACCTCGGCCGGCACATGCTGCTCGCGCGGCGACTGCTCGAAGAGGGCGTGACGTTCGTGAAGGTGACGAGCTACGGGTGGGACACGCACGGCGACCACTTCAACGGCGCGGCGAGCCTGCACCCGAAGTTCGACAAGCCGTTCGCCGCGATGATCGAAGACCTCGCGGACCGCGGGATGCTGGACGACGTGCTGGTGATCGCGTGCGCGGAATTCGGCCGCACGCCGCGCATCAACGGGCACATCGGCCGCGACCACTGGCCGGAGGCGTGGAGCGTGTGCATGGCCGGGCGCGGGATCAAGCGCGGGGTCGTCGCGGGGAAGACGAACGACACGGGCACCGAGGTGGCGACCGCCCCGGTGGACGTGGGCGGGCTGTTCCACACGTGGTTCCGCGCGCTCGGGGTGAACCCGGAGGAGACGAGCTACCGCAACGGCGGCCAGCCGCTGCCCATCGCGCACGAGGACATGAAGCCGGTGAAGGAAGTGCTGGCGTAGGCGGAAATCATCCCTTCTTCGCGTTTGTCGCGCTCGTTGGTGCCCAGTCGCTTGCTGCCTTCTTCCGAGAGCTGACATGAGCCGATTGCGGTTGTGGACGTGCTATCGCATTCTTCATTTTGCAAGTGCGTCGGCCGCGACCGCCCTCGCAATTTACATTGATCGGATGCGTCGCGACCCAAGCGATGAGGGGACTGCCTTCCTATTTTTTTATTACTTCGTGCCGTTCATGATCATTTTCGTCGTCGGTGATTACGGGGAGCCGGTGAAGCGATTCGGTCATTACCTGGTCTTGTTTGCCTCGTTGACTCTCTATTCGCTCTCACTGCTTCTTCTTGCGTACGACGCGAGTGAGATGCCCGAGCGGACAGTTTTTATCGGGTTCATGCTTGCGTTCCTGATCAATTTACCTAACTGGTTGTTGGCGGTGATTGCGTCGGTCGTTCACTGGCAGACCCGAGAAGAGGAACCTGCTTGCCTCGGTTGAGTCCCCCGCTCGGAGTGCGTTGCTTCTTCATCAAGAGCCTGCCCCATGCAACCCAAAGCACCCGCCGCGAACGCCCCGAAGGAACTCGGCAAGCCGCTCGCGCCGGCCGCGCAGGTCACGCGCGTGCGGTTCTCCCCCGATGGGAAACTACTCGCCGCCGCGTGCTTCGACGGCACGGTGCGCCGGTGGGACGTGACCGGCAAGGAGCCGGTCGAGTTGCCGCCGCTCGGCGGCAACAGCGGCTGGGTAACCGGCCTCGCGTTCGGCGCGACGGCCCTCTTCAGTTGCGACAGTTGGGGCCGGCTTTCCGCGTGGGACTTCGCCGCGAAGGAGCCGAAACGCCTCTGGACCGTCGAGGCCGCGCACGACGGCTGGGCGCGCGGGATCAGCGTAAACGAATCGCAACTCGCGACCTGCGGCAAGGACGGTTTCGTTCGCGTGTGGACAGCGGCCGACGGCAAGAAGGTGAACGAGTTCGAGACGAAGACGGACGTGCTTTCCGTGTGCTTCGCATTGGACGGCAAGAGCGTGTTCGCGGGCGACCTGTTCGGCGTCGTGCGGGAATTTGCTTCTGGGAAAATAACGCGCACGCTTGACGCGAAGGAGTTGCACAAGCTCGACCGCATTCAGGACGTGGGTGGGGTGAAGTGTCTTCTGCTCTCCGGCGACGGCAAGACGCTGTTCGCGGGCGGCGCGGAGCCGAAGTCCGGCGGGTTCGTGGAGTGTACGCCGCTCTTGATCGCGTTCGACCTCTCGACCGGAAAGCGGAGCGGGCAGTACAAGGGCACGAACCCGAACGAGGGGTACGTCACCGATCTGGCGTGGCACAAGGACGGCTTCGTGATCTTCACGACGAGCGGCCAGCCGGGGCAGGGGAAGTTCCACATCTGGAAGCCCGGCGAAGCGGCCACACTCTTCAGCGGCGGGAAGCACCCCAACTGTCACAGCGTCGCGATCCACCCCGACGGCGACAGACTCGCGGTGAGCGCGACCAACGCGAACAGCAGCGGCAACGGTCGCGTGAAGGGTGCCGGCGGCGACTACCCGGCGAACACGTCGCCGATTCAGATGTGGAGCGTGCCGAAGCTCTAAAACGCCGCTTCCGTCACCTGCAACTTCACGCCCGCGACGTAGTCCTTTACCTTCGCGCGGTACTCGGTCATGTGCGGCATCACGCCGTGCGCGTAGAGCGCCTCGACGCTCGCCCACTTCTCGATAACGGTGACCACGTCCGGGCGCGGCCCCTCTTGTACAGCGATCGTCGTCGGCACGTCCACCGTCGCCTGATACTCGATGCACCCCGCTTCCGCGCGGACGAGCGGCGTGAGCCAGCGGAACACCTCCAGGTACGGTTCGCGCACGCCAGGTTTGAGCGTAATCGTGGCGACGACGTGAATCATGTTGTGCCTCTGTAGGGTGAGTACCGCCCGCCTTCAAGCTGTGGTGGGCAGTGCCCACCCTACAAGAGCCGCACGCCCGAGACAGATCAGCCCCGCAGTTCCTTCATGGTGACGGGCTTCTTCGTGTAGACGGCTTCGCGCACCAGCAGGCACGCGAGCACCGCGTCGCGGCCGTGCTCGACCGTCGCCACCGGCGGCTTGCGGCTCTTCACGCTCGCCGCGAATGCCTCCAGGCCGAGCTTCGTGTTGTTGATCGCGCCCGTTGCGCTGTGGCCCACCTTGTCCGGCATGTTCAGTTCCTTGCGGTACGCGATCACGCCGCTGTTGAAGTCGATGCCGGCCTTCACGCCGTTGAGCCGCGTGTACTCGTCGTTGAACTCCTTCGTGAACTTGCCGTTCTGGCCCGGCGCGACCCACGAGTGCAGGATGTTGATGACCGCGCCGTTCTCGTACTCGACGACGGCCGAGTAGTAGTCGTGAACGTCGCGGTCCGGCTGGAACGACTTGTACAGGCCGGTGCGGCCCATGCCCATCGCGCGGACCGGCAGCCCATTGCACGCCCAGTTGATGACATCCCAGTTGTGGCACGCCTGCTCGACCATCCAGTCCCCGCTGCGGGCGCGCTTGCCGAACCAGTCGCCGAGCGGCCCCCACGCGTTCGACCACAGGATGCGGCCTTCGACGAGGTCGCCGAGTTCGCCCGCGTGGATCAGCTTCATCGGCTCGATGAACCGCGGGTCGGCGCGGCGCTGGAACCCGATTTGCACGATCTGCTTGCTCGCGTTCGCGGCCTTCACCACCTTGTCGCAGTCGGCCGGGGTGAGGCACATCGGCTTCTCGCCGTACAGGTCTTTCCCGGCGGCGATCGCGTCGAGGTAGAGCGCCGCGTGCAGGTCGCACGGCACCGCGGCGACCACCGCCTGCACGTCCTTCACGTCGAGCAGTTTCTTCCAGTCCTCGACGATGACCGGCTCCTTTTGCCCGGCACCGGTGATGAGCGTGGCGGCCCGCTTCGCGTGTTCCGGCGCGATGTCGCAGACCGCGACCACGTCGCCGAGCTTGGCGTCGAGGAAGTTGCGGAGCAGGGCGGTCCCGCGCCCGCCCACGCCGATGAACCCGACCCGGAGCCGGTCGGACTCGGCCCCCCGGAGCGGGGAGTGTAAGCTCCCTGTGACCGCTGCAGTCGCGGCGGCGGAGGCGAGGAACGCGCGACGGTTGACGTTCGACATGAGTTCACCTGTGGAAGAGGAAGAGCGGGCGCCCCACAATACCAGAGAAGAGACCCCCCCACCCACCCCCTCCCTG
>JAYUBA010000985.1:0-4590 GCA_043741075.1 Frigoriglobus sp. | reverse complement strand
TGACAGCCCGCCTACGCGCCCTTTAAGCCCAGTGATTCCGAACAACGTTCGCACGGTTCGTCTTACCGCGGCTGCTGGCACGAACTTAGCCCGTGCTTATTTTTGGGATAGATCACACCTTTCGGCTTTTCTCCCCCACTAAAGAGCTTTACAACCCGAAGGCCTTCATCGCTCACGCGGCGTCGCTCGGTCAAGCTTGCGCTCATTGCCGAAGATCCTCGACTGCAGCCACCCGTAGGTGTCTCGCCAGTGTCTCAGTGCGAGTGGCGCGGGTCGTGCTCTCACACCCGCTAGACATCTTAGCCTTGGTGAGCCATTACCTCACCAACTAGCTAATATCACATGGGCCCCTCTTCGGGCGATAAATCTTTGGTCTCACGACATCATCCGGTATTACCCACCATCTCTGATGGCTATCCCGAACCCAAAGGTAGGTACCCATGCCTTACTGCCCCTTACGCCGGTTCCCCCATTGCTGGGATTCCCCCGACTTGCATGCCTAATCCACGCCGCCAACGTTCGTTCTGAGCCAGGATCAAACCCTTCAAGTTTTTATTGCGACCGCACCCCTTGCGGGACGCGGTACTTGGTTGAGTTCAATCTGCTGCTCGTTGCTCGGTTAGTTGACTCAAAAGTCTTGGCAGGTTGGCTTTCGGCCCCTCCTCTTGCGAGTCGGGAACCGACAGCTAACTTTGCCAGAGGTCTGGTCAACGCCGAGAACGGCATTAACCCACCTCATAAGGCTATCGCTAACAACTTGTCAAAGACCGATCCCTTGTACCAAAGGTTTTCGCCTTCAGCTTCAGGGTTTGCTTCGCGGGATTCGTTGCAACCTTGCGGCCACTTCGTTTCTTCGCGTCGCGTTCACCACCGCGGTGCAGTGGTAAAGGAATCATAAGGGAAAGCCCCGGGGTGTCAACCCGGTGGCGAAGAAATTTGGGAAAAGCGTCCCAAACCCCTTTGAAAAGGGGTGTTTCCGGCGGTGCGTTTCTCGTTCGTGCCCGCGCTGGTGGCGACTTCATTCGAGCTGGTCGCCGCCGGTACGTGTCGTCTTACCCCTGGTTCGGTCGGCAGGAGGACGTTACAACGAGTTTGTTCTCCGCCCTTGTGACGGTCAAGCACAAACAACCTCCTTCTCGGAAGTTTCGTTATGGCGACGCCGCACGCGCTGATCCTCCGAGCACCCGGCACGAACTGCGACCACGAGGTGCAGACCGCGTTCGAGATGGTCGGCGGGCGCGGCACCCGGCTGCACATGAACGCCCTCCGCGACGACCCGCGTCAGCTCCGCGACTACCAGATTCTCGTTCTCCCCGGCGGCTTCTCCTACGGCGACGACGTGGGCGCGGGCAAGGTGCAGGCGCTGTACATGCAGCACTTCCTCGCCGACGCGATGCGGAAGTTCCGCGACCAGGAGAAGCTCATCCTCGGCGTCTGCAACGGCTTCCAGGTGATGCTAAAGGCGGGCCTACTCATGCCACCGGACGAGGACGGGCCGCTGGCGACACTGGCGAACAACGATTCCGGGCACTACGAGGATCGGTGGATTCACCTTCGGGCGACGCCGGGCAAGTGCCCGTTCCTGAAGGGTGTGACGCACCTTCACCTGCCCGTCGGGCACGGCGAGGGGAAGTTCGTGTGCCGCAAGGAGTGGATCGCGAAGGGGTTGGACCAGACGGGCCAAGTGGTGCTGCGGTACGCGGACGCGAGCGGCCACAGCGGCGGCTACCCGGTGAACCCGAACGGCTCGCAGGACGACATCGCCGGCGTCTGCGACGCGACCGGCCGCGCGCTGGGCCTGATGCCGCACCCGGACCGGCACCTGTTCCCGACGCAGCACCCGCAGTGGACCCGCCACGGCCTAAAGGCCGAAGGCGACGGGCTGCAAATCTTCCGTAACGCCGTCGAGTTCTTCAAGGAGTGAAAAGGCGCGAAGACAAGAGCCGCGGATGACGCGGAGAGACGCAGATCAAGACCGAAGACTGAGTTTCAATCAATTCTTCTGTTCGGTTCTGATCTGCGTTCTTCTGCGTTATCTGCGGCCTGTCTTTGACTCTTCGTGAAGCCGCGCGGCCAAGTTCACGATGTGTGTCCGTCCCTTCGCGGGGCCGTCTTCGAGCTTTCCCAGCAATTCCGGCGGAATCGCGCTCGCGCCCGCGAACGCACCGACCAGCGAACCGGCCATCGCCGCGAGCGTGTCGGTGTCATCGCCCAAGCCGATCGCGCGACCGATTGCCATCTCGAAGTCGCCCGGTGTCGCGGCGAAGCACGCGATCGCCGTGACCACCGACCGGTGCGCGTGCAGCGTGCTGCCCAACCCGGAAAGCGAGTCGCCCGGCTTCAGCTTCGCGGCGATGCCGAGGTGCCAGCGGAACTCTTCCGTCGTTGCCCGCGCGAGCAGTTCGCGGTAAAGCTCCTTCCGGCTGAAGGTTGTGGCTCGCAGTGCCCACGCCACCGCCGCGGCGAGCAACTGCGCGCCCTCGATGCCGAGCGGGTGCGTGTGCGTCGGAAGTGCGGACAGCCGCGCCTGCTCCCACAACTCATCCGGCGAATCCGCGAATAACAGCCCGACCGGGGCGACGCGCATCGCGGCCCCGTTCCCGAACGAGCCGCCGGGGAAAATATTCGCGGCGAGCGTGCGGTAGTCCTTGCCGGTCGCCATCGCTTCGATGACGCGCCGCGCGCCCTGCCCGTACCCGCGTTCGGGGTGGTAGTTGTCCGCGAACGCCCGGCACAGGCGCGTCTCGTCGATGCGACCGCATTCGGCGAGCGTTTCCGCCACGCCGATCATCATCTCGGTGTCGTCGGTGTAGAAGAGCGCGTCGCCGGACGGGTTCGTGACGAGCTTGCCGGGTGTGCCGAACTGGAAGAAGATGTCGGCGTGCGTCAGCCCTTCGTAGGGCGCGCCGACCGCGTCGCCGACGGCGAGGCCGAGCAGGCACCCGACGAACCGGTCGGCGGGCGCGGCGGTGCTTTCCCAGAGTTTCATGGTGCGCCGCTACAATCACTTCAAGCAAGAACAAGCCGCACGATCAGCGCAGAGAAAGACACGACCCGAGCAGGCCAGAGATCGATATTAATCTCTGTCGTCTGCCTTTATCGTGTCTTTCTCTGCGCTGATCGTGCGGCTTCCGTCTTCGCGCTTACTTCGCGGCGGCGCGGGCGCGCTTCACCATCCGCGACTTGAGCCGGGCCGCCTTGTTCTTGTGGATGTAGCCCTTCGTCGCGGCGCGGTCCAGCGTCGCCTGCGCGGCCTTGATGTCGGCCGGCGTCTTCGCGGTCGCCGCGGCCAGGTCGGCCTTCGCCTTCGTGGTGTCCGTGTCCGGCTTGGCCGTCGCGATCAGCGCCTTCGACGCCTCGATCGTGGTCAGCGTGGTGCCGGCCTCTCGGCGCTGGCCCTTGATCTTCTTGGCCGCGACGCGGTTCTGCCGGCGGCGCTTCTCGGACTTGCGGAGCCGCTTGGCCGCGCTCGGTGTGTGGGGCATGTCGCGTTACCTGTGAGGAATGTAGGTTCTTCGTTTAGCCGCGACTCGCAGAGGAGCGAGTCCGTTATAGGACCACGGCGCCGACCTTGAAGCGGACGAACCGCACCGGTTCCAGGCCGATCTTCTTGAGGGCCGCGCCGACGCTGGTCTTCGGGTACTTGATGTCGTTCGCCATCGGCTGTTCGCTGAGGACGTACTCGGAGAGCCGCTTCGAGAGCTTGTCCGAAGCGATCTTCTCCAGGATGTTCGCGGGCTTCCCGGCCATCTTGGCGTCGGCGTCCATCTCCGCCTTCACGGTCGCCCTTTCCTTCTCCAACTGCTCGGCCGGCACGTCCGCGGGGCTGGGGTGCGGCGGGTTGAGTGCGGCGATGTGGGCGGCCACGTCGCGGAGCACTTCGTCGGTCGGACCGGTCGGCGCGCCCTTGCACTCCACGACCACCCCGATGGTGCCGTCGTGGTGGGTGTAGCTGCCGTAAACGCCGCCCGCGAGCCGCTGGAACTTGTGCAGCACCATCTTCTCGCGGATCACGCCCACGGTGTCGTTGATGCGGTCCACCACGGTGCCGGTGCCGAACGTCTCCGCGAGCAGCGCCGGCACGTCCGCGGCCGTGCTGCTCACGGCGTGCTTCGCGAGGGCGGCGGCGAGCGCGACGAACTGGTCGCTCTTGGCCGACGGCGCGCTCTCGCACCGCATCTCGACGATGGCGGCGGCCTTCGCGGCGTTGTCGTACGCGACCCCGATGCGACCCTCCGCGGTCTCGTTGCCCTCCCGCTTGGCCTGCATCTTGCTGTTCAGGCTCTTCAGGTGGTCGATGGCCTTGTCCATGTCGCCGGCGTTCAGGTCGAGCGCCTGCTTGCACAGGCCCATCGGCTGATCGGTGCGGTCGCGGAGCTGCTTGACCATCTGCGGGGTGACCGTCGCCATGACTCGTCTCCTCTTTCAGTTCTAAGTGTGTCGTGTGCAGTGGGCAGGGCTGAGGAGAGGCACACTCCTCGCTCGCCACTTTGTATTTGACTGCCCACTGTCCACTGCACACTGTCCACTATTCTTAGACCGCGCCGGCCGGGGCGGGGTTCGTCTCCGGGGCGGGCGCGGCCGGCGGCG
>JAYUBA010000984.1:0-4593 GCA_043741075.1 Frigoriglobus sp. | reverse complement strand
CGCGGAGGTGCTGCGCGTTCTCCAGCGCGGTCTGCGAGTCGGCCGCCAGGGTCGCGCTGGACGCGAGCAGGTCGTGGTAGCAGGAGATGGCGTCGGACATGATGCGCCTCCGCTTCTGGCGAACCCGGAGCGTCAGCGACGGGGTGGGCGTGGGAGTGAGCGCCGCCGCCCACCCCGTCGCTCACGCTCCGGGTTCGCCTAGAACAGCTTACTCCACTTCAGTTCGGCGAGTTGCGGTTTCGGGTTCAGCGCGCGGTCGATGACCAGGTCTGCCATGTGCGTCACGACCCACTCGAAGTACTCGGGGGTGAGCGAGTTCACGTCCATGTCCGGGGCCGGGTTCATGAAGTCGATCGCGTACGGGACGCCGTCCTTGATCGCCCACTCCGCCGTGTTCATGTCGTACCCGAGCGCGGCGTTCAGCTTCAGCGAGTCGTCGATCACCCGCTGCCGGAGCGCGGGCGCGAGGTAGTGCTCGTCGGGGATGTACCGGCGGTTGTTGGTGTCGTAGGGCATCGGCAGCACGAGGTTCCGGCCCAGGCACATGCACCGCACGTACTGGTCCCACTTGATGAACTCCTGGGCGATCATGGTGAGCAGCCCGGAGCCGTCGTAGTAGCGGACCAACTCTTCGATCGAGTGGCACACGTAGACGCCGCGCCAGCCGCCGCCGTGCGCGTCCTTGAGGATGCACGGCAGGCCGACGTAATCGACCACCGCCTGCCAGTTCAGCGGGTACTCGAGGTTGCGGAGGCTCTCCGTCTTCACGATGCCGGGCACGTAGTCCTTGTTCGGCAGCGCCATCGTCTTCGGGTGCGCGAGGCCGAGCTTCTGGCACAGCGACGCCCCGAAGAACTTGTCGTCGGCCGTCCACATGAACGGGTTGTTGACGACGGTCACGCCTTCCAGGACGGCGTGCTTCAGGTAGCTGCGGTAGTACGGCACCTCGTGCGAGATGCGGTCCACGAGCACGCTGTACGGGCTCGGCTCGTCCATGCGGGTGCCGCCGAGCTTGACGAACTCGGCGACGACGCCCGCGTTCCGCCCGTTCACCTCGTCGATGAACCGCGGCGGGAACGACCACTCGCGACCCACGATGACGCCGACTCGTTTCATGGTTCTCTTCGGTAGGGCGAGGCTCCTGCCGAGCCGTGCCGGTTTCCGATCTCTTCGGTAGGGCGAGGCTCCTGCCGAGCCGTGCCGGTTTCTCTAATCGTGCCCGCCGATGTACCTCTGAACCATCTCGTGCCACACGGGCCAGTC
This sequence comes from Frigoriglobus sp., assembly GCA_043741075.1. Taxonomy (GTDB): domain Bacteria; phylum Planctomycetota; class Planctomycetia; order Gemmatales; family Gemmataceae; genus Gemmata. The sequence goes on along the minus strand of JAYUBA010000984.1, from coordinate 3,330 downwards.
GTGGGCGAACCCGGCCCACTCGCGCAGCGCGTTGCCGACGCCCTTCGCCCACAGTTTACCGGACAGCTCGCGGTTCTGGTGCAGCAGCCAGTCGCCGGCGCCCACGGCGAGGATCACGTCCTGTTCGCGGAGCCGGTCGAGCCGCCACCCGTCGTGCTCGTTGGGGATGAAGTCCACCGGGTTCTGGCGGTACACGGTCTCGTCGTGATACCCGCCGAGGAACGTCTTGATGTCGGTCAGCCCGCTCATGCTCAGGACGCGGTTCACCCGGTCGGGGTAGCGCAGGCCCATCGACAGCGCGTGGAACGCGCCGAAGCTGGCCCCGGTGAACACCGTGTACGGGTGGCCGTTCCGCCACCGCGCCCACGGCAGCACCTCGTTCATCACGTACCCGGTGTACTCTTCGTGCCGCCACGCCCGCGCGCCGGGGTGCTGGTGGTACGCGTACCAGCTCTCCGCATCGACGCCATCGACGCACACGAGGTGCAACCAGCCGCTGTCGAGTGCGTGGGCCAGCGCGCGGGTCATGCCGCGGTCCTCCCACTCGAAGAACCGGCCGCGGGAGGTGGGGAACGCGACCACCCGCGCCCCGCCGTGGCCGAATTCGAGGAGTTCCATGTCGCGGTGCAGCGACGGACTCCACCAGCGGTGATGCTCCCGGTGCATGGCCGGCCGAATCGCGTTGTGAAGAGAGGTAATCTACACGAAATATGCGAACCCGCGTACCGAACGGCAACGGTGAGCCGCGACCGGAAGGGAGCGGAACCCAACAGCGAGCCGCGACCGGCAGGGAGCGGGGGCCACTCACCGCGGTTTCTTTCGCTTGGTAGCGGCGAACAGGTCGGCGAGTGGGAGCGTGAACCCCGGCAGCACCTTTCCGCCGTCGAGCGTGCCGGTCGCGTCCAGTTGCTTGAACTTCTTCGCCGACGTGTACACCTTCGCGGTCTTCGCCCGCGGATCGATTAGCCACGCGAGTTTGCACCCGGCCGCGAATAGTTCGGTCAACTTCCGGTCCATCTCGGCTTTGGTGTTCGACGGGCTGAGGACTTCGACGATCAGCACCGGCGCGACCGACCAGAACGCTTCGTCTTCGGGCATCTCGCCGTTCGGGAACTCCGACCACGGCACGAACGTCACGTCCGGCGCGCGGACGAGATCGGGGCCGAGGCGGATGAACCCATCCGCACCGGTCACGGCCCCGAGGTCGTTCGCCTCGACGTGGTTTCCGATCAGGCGGGCGATGTGGATTCCCAAGAACGATTCGAGAATCCCCATCGCCTTCTCCACGAGGACGCCGTCGATGAGTTCGCAGAGCGACTTTCCAATCGGTTCGATGTCGGCTTCCGTCGCAGCACCCGGCGGCGGGTTCATGCGGATGCGCTCCAGCGGGATGCCGCCGAGCCGCGCGTGCAAGTCCGCGAGCGAATGCAGGACGGGTTCGGTCGCTGTCGCCATCTGCTGTTCCTCGGTGTCGGAACGGCGGGGATGAACCCCGCCGCTCGCCAGTCGCTTACGCCGCCGCGTACTTGTCGCGGAGCTTGTCCAGGTACTTCTTGCTCTGCGCGGTCACGTCCCACGCGTGCGGCCAGAAGCACAGATCGACGCACCACCAGTCGTGCGGCACGCCGGCCTTCAAGAGCGCCGGGGCCAGCTTGTCGAAGTCCAGCTTGCCCGTGCCGAACGGGTTGTGCGTACTCGTGTTGTGCTCGTTCAGGCTGCCGTCGCTGTCGATCACGTGAACGTGGGTGATCTTCCCCTTCAGCATCTCCAGCAGTTCCAGTTCGCCGCCCGGCAGCGTCTCCTTCTCGCCGGTGTGGTTCGCGCCGACCACCGCGCACATGTGCGCGTGGCAGGTGTCGTACAGCACGCCGAAGTTCGGGTTCCCCTTCGCCCGCACCGCGTCCACCAGTTGGATGATCTCGCTCGGCTTATTGAACGCGAACCCCGGCTCGAACTCCCAGCAGATGTTCATGCCGAAGTCCGCGGCCATCTTGCTCGCCTTATCCCACGCCGACGCGAGCCGGTCCATGCCGGCCGCCGCGCCGAGCTTTTCCCCCTCGACATCGGCCTCGAAGTAATTCGGGGCAATCACCGAGTCCACGCGAATCGTCTTCACGTCGAGGTCCGCGGCGAACGTACACCAGCCGAGGAACGCGGTCAGGTACGCGGCCGGGTTCTCGTCCATGATGGACGTGCCGGGGGTCTTGAACGCCCACAGGTCCACCGCGATGCCGGAGAGCGCCAACCCGTGGTCGGCGATGGTCTTGCGGAGCTTCTGGCGGCTGGCCTTGGTCGGGTGCGACACCGGGCTGGGGTGCGGGCCGAAGCTGCCCAGTTCCACGCCGTCGTAGCCCAGGTCTTGCAGCTTGTGCAGGATCACATGGAAGTCGTTCGTCGGCTGCTCCTGGTTGAACAGGTACGCCCACGTGCCGATGGAGATGCGGGCTTTAGCCATGACCGGGCCTCGGAGAAAAAGTGGAGAAAGTAGAGCGGTTGACGCGTGTATTTCATTGTAGCGAGCGACATTCAAACCATCCGACCTCGACGGTTCGCTCGGCGTCCCGTATCTTCCTAACTCTCCCCTCAAGCGGGCGCCCGGCGCTCGCGGACGGGGATTGCCGGAAGTTCGGTTGTAGCCGCGACTTCCGGCGGGGGCAAGGAGTAAACCGGCACCCGACCGGCCGTTTTCCCACCACCCGCGGTACTACCGCGTCACGGGCCTGCTGATCGCCCGATTTTTTCTCCGCAGGCGCAAGTTCGTCCGCCCGGACGCGAACTAATGGGAAACCGCCGTGTCTGGTTGGTGTCGGTAGGAAAGGACGAGAGGAATATGAGTATCAACGGTAATACGTGCAAGGCGACGACGACCCTCAAACCCAAGCGCACCGTGAAGCGGGTCGTGCTGGCCGGGCGGTTCGCGCTCGGCGTGAAGGTAGCCGACCAGTTTCGTAAGCTCGGCTGGGAAGTTCACACCGTCACCAGTGAGTACGACGTTCACGCCGCCGCGGCCGAAACCGACCCGCACGCGATTCTTCTGCTCGAAGACGCGGGCGACGAGAGCGGATACCTCGCGTGCGCCAAGCTCCTCCGCACGCAACCCGACCTGAAGGTGGTCGTGGTGGGCACGGAGCGGACGGCGAAGCGCGAGCGGTTCGCCGAGTTCGTCGGGGCGTCGTTCGTCACCGAGGCCGACGGCGTGAGTGAACTGGTGGCCGCAGTGGTTTGAGTGTCTTTTTCAAACGAAGAGATTGGCCACAAAAACGCACAAAGGGCACAAAAGAAGACCGCAGAAGAGCAGAGTTTTGAATTGAACTCAATCTTCTCTTCGGT
>JAYUBA010000983.1:0-4610 GCA_043741075.1 Frigoriglobus sp. | reverse complement strand
CCAACTGTTCGCGTAGTGGATGTACAGTTTGCCGTCGGCGTAGGTGATCGCCGCCGACCCGCCGCCGTTGCCCTTTTGCTTGCCGGCGTCCTGCCGCGACCACACCACCTCGCCGGTCTTGAAGTCCGCGCACCACGGGCTGCCGTTGTGGTCCAGATCCCCGTACAGTTTGTCGCCGACCAGGATCACGCCGCCGTGTCTGTTTTTCAACTCTGGCTTCCAGTACACCTCTTCCACCGCGAAGTCGGTGCCGTCCTTGGCGATTTTCAAGAGCGCCGCCCCGCGGTCGTAGCCCGCCGTCGCGAACACGTAGTCGCCCCGAACGATCGGCGTCGGGATGTTCGCCGTAGTGCCGTAAAATCGCTTGTCTTTTGGAATTTTCGTGTCGTTCGCCCCATACCGCCACAGCATCTTGCCGTCCTTCGCCGCGAACGACACCAACCCGTGCCCCATGAGTGTGACGTATTGCTTCACGCCCCCGCACTCCGCGATGACGACCGAGGCGTAGCCGGCCGTGTCACCGCCTTTGTCAATTGTGCCGGCCCATACGGGCTTCCCCGTCTTCTTGTCCAGGGCCACTACCGCCGCCTCCGGCCCGCCGGGGGTGACGATCAGGCGGTCGCCGTCAATGAGCGGCGACTCGGAGTAGCTCCACGGGTTGGGGGCGTCCCCTTTGAAGTCGGTCTTGAAGTTCTTCCGCCACACCTCCGCCCCGTCCTTCGCCGCGGCGGCCACGAGGTCGCCGTTGTGGGTGAGGGCGAAGACGAGTTCCCCGTCGGTCGAGGGTGTGCTGCGCGGGCCTTTGAAGCCGCCGCCGCCGCCGGTCGCGCCGAGCTTCAATTGCCACAGCTTCTCGCCCTTCGCGCGACCGAAGGCGAACAGGTAGCACCCGTCCTCCAGGTCGCCGAGCGTGTACACCTTGTCGCCCATCACCGCCACACTGGAGTAGCCGATGCCGATGCCGGTGGCCTTCCACGCCAGCTTCGGGCCGTCCTTCGGCCACTTCGCGAGTAGCCCCTTCTCCTTCGACACGTCGGTGCGGTCGGCGCCGCGGAACGTCGGCCAGTCGGGTTCGGCCGCGGCCACGGTGAACGCGAGCGCGAGCGCGAGGAGGCAAAGGGCGGTCAGCGCGCGGGGCATGACAGGCTCCGGTGGTGGGAAGGACGGGCGGGGGAAACGCGACGGGCACCGGGCGCGGTGCCGGTGCCCTATGAGGTGGTTTACGGAACGGCGGGTCAATCGGCGTCCACGTCGAGCCACTGCGTCACGTCGAGCCGGGCGTGCGGGGTGCAGGAGGTGGTTTCCGGCAGCGCGTCGTACGCGGCGGCGGCCACCGGGCCTAAGTGCGGCAGCGCGGCGAGCGGCACCGCCGGCCACTCGCGGTACACGGTCAGGTCGTCGCGGCCGTCGGTCACCGGCAGGCCGGCGACCGGGATGGCGCGGCGGGCCAGTTCGCGGAGCGCCTCGCCCGACGCGCCGCCGGGGCACGAGAGCACGGCGACCTCGGACCCGGCCCACGGGCCGTTCCCGACCCACGCCGGTTCGGCCTCCTGGTACGCCTGCTCGATCGCCCGCTCCGCCTGCTGTGGGGTGCGGAACCGCTCGGCGAACATCGCCGCCAGTCCGACCTCGCCGAGCCGCGCATCCAGGTGCGCCCGCGACTCCTCGTACACGATCTCGATCACGCCCCCGACGCCGGCCGCCGAGTTCAGGCACACGTGCAGGAGCCCGCCGGCCTCCGGCTCCAGCACCGCCTGCACGCGCCGGTCGATCGCGGTCATGTCTGCTTCGGTCAGCACCTTGAGGAAGCGTTCCATCGCCTCGCCGACGGTGGCGCAACCGGGCGGCATGAGGCGGCGGAGCGACACTGGCGGGTCGGGCGGTTCGTCCGGCGGGGCCGCGGTCACCACCGCCGCGAGCCGCTGCCGGGCCGTCGCCACGTCCGCGAGTTGCCCGCCGAGCGCCTCGCGCACGGTGTGGTACGTCGCGACGAGGTGGCGGAACGTGAGCGCCTGGAACCGCGCCCGCGGGTACAGCCGCAGCGCGTCGGCCAGCTCGGCCGCGGTCGGCTTCCGCATCCCCTTCTGGAAGTGGGCGTACTGCGTCAGGCACTCGAACCCGGCAACGGCTTGCGCGTCGAGATCGACGGCCGACCGGAGGAACCGGTCGATCAGCCGGTCGGTGTTCGCGAGGAACTGGCGGTACAGTTCTTCGGTCCCGGCGAAGCGGAACTGCGGGTCGTCCACCAGCACCGGGAGCAGGTTGTGGAGGTCGAGCACGAACGCGGTCCCGGTGTCGGCGGAGGACTTCGCGAGTGCCTCCTCGACCGGCGTCGGCGACCGCTTGAGCGACGACGCGGGCGGGCCGACGAGCCGGTTCAGCGTGTCCAGCGCGAGCGCCACCCGGGTCGGCTCCGGCAGCCGGGCGCGCCACCCGTGCGGCACCAGCGGTTCGGCGACCAGCCCCAGCAGTTCGTCCACCTTCCCGCCGGCGGCGAGGTCGGCGGCGCGCTCCAGGTGGCCGAGCACCGCGTCCGGGTCGAAGCCGAGTTGCGCCCACCGGGCCGCGGCCAGGCCGGGCATCACCTCGCGGAACCGCTTCTGGTCCGGGGTCGCCCACCGCCTCAGCACGGTGCGGGCCACGGACACCGCGGTGCGCCCGACCACTTCGGCCCGCGGCCAGTCGAACGTCGCCAGCCCGAACGTCGTGACCGCGACCGGGCCGCGCGCCGGGGTCCGCTCGTCCATCTCCTGCGCGGCGCGCGCCTCCCGCACGTCGTCGGCGGCGCGCCCGACCGGGGCGAACAGGTCCAGCCGGATGCGGTCGGCGGCGTCGGCGTACGGCTTGAGTACGGCGACCGCGGACGTGGGGTCCGGGGTGCGCGGGGCGCTCATCGGGACGACGCGGGAACCGGGCTTGGCGACCGGACCGGAGGCGCGGGGCCGGGCGGCCGGCGCGGGGATGTTGGGCGGGGTGCGGCGCGGCGCCGGGCTGACCCCGGACCCCGGCTGCGGGGCCGTCAGGCCGACGGCCGGGCCGGGCAGCAGGTAGCACTGGGTGAACGGCGCGTCCTTCTCCTTCACGAACCCGTTGCGCTCGTCGTAGTGCGCGGTGAACACCGTGTCCGGGCGGCTGTAGTGGTTCAACTCGGTGAGCGCGGCGTAGGTGTTGCCGAGCAACTGCGGCGGGGTGAGCGTCGCGTCGGCCGGCGGCAGCACGAACAGGCCGACCACCTCCGGCGCGTCGTACCCCATCCGCTTCAGCCGGCTCCGCACCGCGTACGCGAGGTCGAGGAACATGCCCCCGCCGGTGCCGCCGGCCAGCCCGCCGACCACGTACACCCGCGGCCGGTTCGTGCGCCGCTGCAAGCCGGTGCGGGCCTCGGTGAGGAGCATCGCGTCCGGGGCGAGTGCCGCCTCGAGTTCGGCCTGCACCTTCCCCATGAGCGCGCGGTAGTGGTCGAGGAACGCGAGCCGGCCGAACAGCCGCACGCCGAGCGTGAGGGGCGTGCGGGGCAGGCGGTAGAGCAGTTGCGGGTCGAACCACCCTTCGGTGAGCGTGCGGCCGTTGAACCGCGGCTTCAGGTAGTGGGCGGCGCGGTTCAGCCGGGCCGCGAACACCTCGTCCGGGGCGAGCGCGGCGAGCCGGTCGGGCGACCGGTCGCGGGCGGCGTCTTCGAGCGCCTCCGGGTCGGTGTCGATGTACAGCGTGCGAACCGCCGGCGTCATATTCGCCGGCCCGAACCGCTCGCCGAGGTCGAACCTCAACCGCTGGATGACGCGCAGGCCCGCTTGACCCAGGCCGATAACGAGCGCCGGCCGGAGCGGGCCGGGGCCGCCCGATTCCGCCGGGGCCGGAGTGAACACCGGGCCGAAGAACTCGCCCGACCGCGGCGGCGTGTCGCCGGCCGCCACCAGCGGCGGGAGCGCCACAACCGACCCGCCGGGGTTGCCGCCGCGCGGCGGCGTCTCCACGTCGGGCGACGAGACGACGAGCCGCGCGTGCGCCGCCGACCCGCCGGCGCTGCCGGCGATCGCGCGGACGAACGCGGACACGCTCGGCCACCGGGCGTCGGGCTGCTTGGACAGCGCGCGGGCCAGCGCCGGCCGGTCCGCGGCCGGACTCGGTTCCAGGTTCGGCGGCAGGTTCATGTGCTGCATGAGCAACTGACTCATGCTCCCGCCGTCGAACGGCCGCTGCCCGGTGAGCAACTCCTGGTACACGCACGCGAGGCTGTACTGGTCGCAGAACCGGGTGATGACGCCGTCGAACGTCTCCGGGGCCGCGTACACGGGCGTGATGCCGCCGGTGACCGTGGCCATCAGCCCTTGCAGGTCCTTCACCTGTCCGAAGTCGGCCACCTTCACGTGGTTGTGAAGCATGAACAGGTTCTGCGGCTTGATGTCCAGGTGCTGGAGGTTGAACTGGTCGTTGAACAGGTCGAGCACCTCGGCGGACTCGGCCATGTACTGGAGGAGTTCGTCGCGCGGGATGCCGGGCAGCCCCTTGTCGCGGCAGTCGCGGAAGCGGTCCCACAGCGTGCGGTCGGCCAACTCCATGACGATCATGAGCTGGCCTTCGACGATGTCGTAGCGTTCGAGCGAGAGGAT
>JAYUBA010000982.1:0-4614 GCA_043741075.1 Frigoriglobus sp. | reverse complement strand
ACGCCGGCCCCAGAGCCACGATTTCCTGCTCCGTCATCGGTTGTCCTCCCCGATGAACAGCTTACGAAACGGCGAGGAACCCGCGCTGTACTGTTAGTTTGCGCCCCGCGCGAGCTAACACGGTAACACCAACCTTGCGCCAGATCACACCGGTCGAATTGTCCGCTGCCCGACCGCCGTCGTCAAGCGCCGTTTTTGTCCCCTCAGCTCACCTCGACCATCGCCTTCACGACGCCCGTCTCCGGCTTCAGCCACGTCGGGAACACGCCGATCAGGTCGGCCATCGGGGCGCGGTGCGTCACCCACGGCCGCGTGTCGATCACCCCGCCCTCGATCAGCCGGATGATGCGCGTGAACTCGTGCGCCAGCGCGTTGCGGCTCGCCAGGAACGTCATCTCGCGCCGGTGCATCAGCGGTTGCGTGAAGTGCAACTCGTCCGGCGTGATGCCCACCCACACCAGCCGGCCCGTGAAGCCGACGAAGTTGTACGCACTCACCATGCTCCGCGCGCTGCCGGTCGCGTCCACCACCACGTTGCCGAGCTTCCCGCCGGTCAACTCGGTGAACGCCTTCACATCGGTGTCGAGTACGCCCGTCGAGAGGATGGTTTCCGTCACGCCCATCTTCTCGCGGGCGAACGCCAGCCGCCGCTCGTTCAGGTCCATCACCACGACGCGCGACCCGGCGATCTTGGCGAACTCGATCACCGAGAGGCCGATCGGCCCGGCCCCGATCACGAACACGGTTTCGTCCGCCTTCGGGTTGGCGCGGTTGATCGCGTGCAGCCCGATGCCGAGCGTTTCCACGAGCGCGAGTTGCTCGTAACTGAGCGTCGTGGAGACGTGCAGCTTGCGGGCGGGCACCGTGAACAGGGGCCGCAGACCGCCGTCGATGTGGACGCCGAGCGTCTGGTGGTTCTCGCAGCAGTTGGTGTGCCCGCGGGTACACGAGTAGCACCGCTGGCAGTTGATGTACGGCTCCACCGCGGCCTTATCGCCGACTTTCACGCCGGTCACGCCCTCGCCCACCGCGACCACTTCCACGCCGAGTTCGTGGCCGGGGATGCGCGGGTAGCTGAAGAACGGCATCTTGCCCAGGTAGCCGCTGTAGTCGGTGCCGCACACGCCGACGCGGAAGACGCGGACGACGGCGTCGCCCGGCCCCGGCGGCGGCGGCTCCGGCAGGTCGATCTCGCGGAACGCTTTGGGCTGCTCGAGCTGAATGGCTTTCATGGGAGGGGTCGCAGAAGAGGAAGAGCCGCAGATAACGCAGAGAACGCAGATCAAACCAATACTGATCATAAGCGAAGAAGGCAGGCCCGGAACGGGTCGGCCTTCATTCTGAACACAACTTGTCTTCTGTCTTGATCTGCGTCTTCTGCGTTATCTGCGGCTCTTCCTCTTCTGATCACCTCAAGATGTCCTTCACCACGGTGCCCGCGACATCCGTCAGGCGGAAGTCGCGCCCGCTGTAGCGGTACGTCAGCTTCTCGTGGTCGATGCCCATCAGGTGCAGCATCGTCGCGTGCAGGTCGTGGATGTGGACCTTCTTGTCCACCGCGGCGAAGCCGAACTCGTCGGTCGCGCCGTAGGTCATGCCGCCCTTGATGCCGCCGCCGGCCAGCCACACGCTGAACCCGTGGTTGTTGTGGTCGCGCCCGCTCGCGCCCTCGCTCGTCGGCGTGCGCCCGAACTCGCCGCCCCACAGCACCAGCGTTTCGTCGAGCAGGCCCTGCTGCTTCAAGTCGCGGAGCAGCGCGGCGACGGCTTTATCCGAATCCTTCGCCTTGTTGCGGTGGCCCTTCTCGATGTCGCCGTGGTCGTCCCACGGCTGACCGCTGCCGTAGAAGACCTGCACCATCCGCACGCCGCGCTCGACCAAGCGGCGCGCCGTGAGGCACGTGTCCGCGAAGTATCCCTTGCCGTAGGCGTCGCGCACCTTCAGCGGCTCGCGGGCCACGTCGAACGCCTCTTGCGCGTCCGTCTGCATCCGGTAGGCGATTTCGAGCGACTGGATGCGGGCTTCCAGTTGGTCGTCGCTGCCGCGCTTGTCCTTGTGCAGGCCGTTCAGTTGGTTCAGCAGGTCGAGTTGCTCGCGCTGGGTGCCGGCCGTCACGCTCGTGTTGCGGATGTGGTCGATCACCTTCTTCGGGTCGAGGCTCTGGATGTGGCAGCCCTGGTACACGCCGGGCAGGAAGCTGTTGTTCCACAGGGCCGGGCCGACGACCGGCTTGCCGGGGCACATGACCACGAAGCCGGGCAGGTTTTGGTTCTCGGTGCCGAGTCCGTAGGTGAGCCACGACCCCATGCTCGGCCGGATGGGCTGCGTGTTCCCGCAGGTCATGAGGAGCAGACCCGGCTCGTGGTTCGGGATGTTCGTGTGCATCGAGCGGACGACGCAGATGTCGTCGATGCACTTCCCCACTTCGGGGAAGATCTCGCTCACCTCGATGCCGGACTGCCCGCACTTCTTGAACTCGAACGGCGACTTGAACAGCGGGCCGGTCTTGCGCTCGGTCTTCAGCCCGGCCGCGCCGGGCTGCTTGCCGTGCTGCCGGGTCAGTTCCGGCTTGGGGTCGAAGGTGTCCACCTGCGACGGGCCGCCGTTCATGAACAGGTGAATGACGTGCTTGGCCTTCGCGGGGAAGTGCGCGACCTTCGGCGCCAACGGATTGGGCGAGCCGTGGGGTTTATCCCCACGGGTTTCCGCCTTCGCCTCGTCGGCGAGCAGGCCCGCGAGGCCGAGCACGCCCAGCCCGGTGCCGGTGCGCTGGAGCATGTCGCGGCGCGAGACGGTCACGTTAGGGAGCATCGGATCCACCCTCGGTTTCGTCGCTCTCGGCTTCTTCGATCTCGTACAAGAAGACTTCGGAGTCGGTCAGCGCCTGCTCGAAGTATTGCAGGTACTCGGTGTCGGCGAAGTCGGCCCGCGTGACCGGCCGCTGCTCGATCACCTCGGTGATGACCCACCCGTGTTCGGCGACCCAACCGGCGGCCACGTGCATCGCGTTCCGCTGCGTCTGGTCCCGGATCCAGCAGTGGACTTCCGCGTCCGTCGCGTCGCCCATGTCGTCGGGTCCGTCGGCCGGGGCCGGCGTCTCGCCGCCCTCGGCATCGAACTCCAGGCGCTCGGCCGCGACCCGCATGTACTGCATCGGCACCCGGACGATGTCGCTCTCGTCCGGGTCTTCGCCGCGGGCCAGCGCGGACGCCTCGTACACGCGGCCCGCCAGTTCGTTCGCCTCGTCCGCGGTCAGCGTGACGCCCTCGGCCGGGGCTTTGACGGTCACCTTGTCGCCGTCCTGCGACACCTCCACGTCCGCCCGGTGGTGCGGGGAGTATTCGGGTTGGTCGGCCATGGTGCAATCCTCGCGATAAAGAAAGCGGATTGCGAATCGGGCGCGCAACCGTGTGCTTTCTTTATGACCTCCCCCCCGGAGGGGGAGGTCGCCGCGTCGCTTTGGACGCGGCGGGTGGGGGGGGAAACGTCACTCCACTCTCGTCGCTTCACCCCCCACCCGGCTCGCAAAGCCTCGCCGACCTCCCCCTCAAGGGGGGAGGTCAAAACCAAATCCTCTCAGTCTACGTACATAAGCTCGTTGCTGGCGAGAAGTACCTGGGCGTACTGCTGCCAGCGGGTGAGCTTGTCGTCGGGTTTCGTCGGCAGCGCGAGGAACCTCACCGCCAGGTCGCGCTCCGCCGCCTCCGGGGCGCGGCCGAACGCGATCCGGTACGCGGCGGCGACGCGCTCGGCGTCGGTCGTGCCCGGCTTCTCGACGCGGACCGCGAGCGCCTTCGCCTGCGACACCATGAACTCGCTGTTGAGCGCGAACAACTGCTGCTGCGGCACCGTGGTGACGGTCCGCTTGTCGGCGGTCACGTTCGCATCGGGGAAGTCGAACAGCCGCAACAGGCCGTCGAGTTCGTGCCGGCTCACCTTCGCGTACACGGTGCGGCGCTTCGCGTTCGCGTCGCGAAGATCGAAGGTCGGCCCGCCGCTCTTGGGGTCCAGGTTGCCGCTCACCGCGAGCAGCGTGTCGCGCCAGTCTTCGATGTCCAGCCGCTTGCGGGTGCCGCGCCACAAGTACACGTTCGCGGCGTCCGACTTGTCGTTGTCCAGGTCCGACTTGCTCTCCAATTGGTACATGGTCGCGGTCATGATTTGCTTGTGCAGCCACTTCATCGACCAGCCGTTCTTCATGAAGTTGACCGCGAGCCAGTCGAGCAGTTCCGGGTGCGAAGGCCGGTCGCCCAGCGCGCCGAAGTTCGACGGCGTGTTGACCAGCCCGCGGCCGAAGTGCCACGCCCACACGCGGTTCACGATGACGCGGGCGGTGAGCGGGTTGTCCTTCGACGCGATCGCGTTCGCCAGATCGAGGCGCGTGAAGTTGCTGCCGGCCGCGGCCGGCGACGGCAGCACTTGCAGGAACCCCTTCGGGGCGTTCTCGCCGGTGGTCGCGGGGTTGCCGCGGATGTACACCTTCATGCCGGGGCCGTTCCCGCTCACGACGTGAACCACCGGCGGCGCGGCCGGCATCGCCTTCTTCAGCTTTGCGACCTCCTCCGCGCTCGTCCTCACTGTGAACGTCTGCACCGCCTGACCCAGGAAGCCGCC
>JAYUBA010000981.1:0-4620 GCA_043741075.1 Frigoriglobus sp. | reverse complement strand
TCGCGGCGCTTCGCCGCGGGTGAGGGGTCTTCAAACCTCCACGATTTCAGAATCGCCAGCGGACCAATCGCTCACCCGAACAGCGCAATCAACTCCGTCACGCTCGTCAACTTCTCCAAATCCCAACAGCGCGCCAGAACCTCATCGGCCTTCGCCTTGCCGTAGCGCGGCTCGGCGACCCGGCGGAACTTCGCCTCCACCTCCGCGTCGGTCATCGGGTTGCCGGCGTGACCGCGCGGGAACTCCACCTCGCGCACCAGCGTGCGGCCGTCGGTCAGCGTGACCGTGATGCGGTTCGGGATGCCGTGCGGGTAGTGCGGGTCGAGCGTCCCGTCGTGCCGAATCTTCACCTTCCCCGTGAACGCGACCAACTTCGGGTCGGTGAAGTGCTCGTCGTCGAACGTTTCGAGGTACACGTCGCCGTCGTGGAGCGCCGCGGCCGTGCAGTAGGGCAGGCTGTGGTCGGCCGTCTCGCGGGTCTTCGGTGCCCACGCCTCCGCGTACTTCCCGATGATGTTGTAACTGGCCTCGAACGTCGCGATGTCGATGCTCGCGACCTGCGACACGTCGCCCTTCAACTCCGCGCGAATCTGCAACGCCGCGTCGATGGCGCTCTGCGAGTGGTACTCCGCCGGCCAGAACTTGATGTACGTCTTGTTAATCATGAAGCCGTCGGCGTTGCCCGGTTCGCCGCCGAACGGGGCCGGGGTGAACGCCTCGCGCGCGACCAGCTTGAAGAAGCCCAAGTCGCCCTCGAAGATCGGCGCCGGGCCGGTCATGCCGTCGGCCGCGAGCGTGGCCGCGAACACCCCGTTGCGGGCCGCGTTCGCGAACGCGCAGCCCTTCCACATGCTCAACTCGCCGCTGCGCGTTTGCCGCAGCGCGACGTTGCACACGCCCGCGAGACCCACCGTGTGCGTGATCTTCGTCGCGTCGAGCTTCATCAGCTTCGCCGCCGCAACCGCGGACGAAATCGCGCCGTAGGTGACGTGATCGACGCCGTGCTTGCGGAGGCTGGCCGCGTCGCAGAACCGGCACTGAATTTCGTAGGCGAGAATGGCCGCGGTGATAAGCTCAGGCCCGCCGGCGCCGACCGATTCGCCGACCGCGAGCACCGCCGCGAGGTTGTCGCTGGGGTGTGCCGGTTCCTTGCTCAGATAGGTGTCGTTGAAGTCGAGGTAGCGGATGAGCAGGCCGTTGACGAACGTGGCCCACTCGACGCTCGACTTTCCGCCCCCGAGGACCGAAGCGCCGGGGTTGCTCGACACGCGGGCCGCGCACTTTTTGGCGATGGCGTAGGCGTCCGACGGCATCGCCCCGACGGCGGTGGCGAACGAGTCGATGAACCGCCGCTTCACCTCGTGAACGGCTTCCGTGGTGAGCATGTCGAACGTGAGGCCGGCGGCGTATTCGGCCAGCCGCGCGGCGAGCGTTTGGGTGGACATGGCAACATCCCTGAGTGGTAACGAACGGTGTGGGATGTTGTACGAAGTGATTTGGTTCGTAGTGACCCGCTTCAGCGGGTCTCGCCGCGCGGTGAGACCCGCTGAAGCGGATCACTACGAACGGGTTACGCCGCTGTGCGGAGCGGTGCGGTGCAGCCGACGCGGAGGAACTCGCGGTACCACGCGATCGTTTCTTCCAGCGCTTCGGCCAGCGCGGGATCGGTCACCGCGACCGGGCGCGCGGCGTACACGTCGCGCACGGCAACGGCCATCTGCCGGTCGGTGAGGAGCCACCCGCTGCGGAACGGGTAGTCGCCTGCTCCGTCGGTGACGGTCGCTTCCGCGACGCGGAGACAGGCGCGGGCCGCGTCGCGGACGAACGCGAAGTCGCGGGGCGGGCCGTCGGGCGGGACCGCCGCGCCGCCGCCGGTGAGCAACCCGAGTGCGGTCGCGGGGACGACGCGAAAGAGCTTCCGGTCGCCCGGTCCGAACACCTCGCCGAACCGCACCACGCTCAGGCGGTCGTCGTGCGGTTCGTCGGACCGCGCGAGCGCCAACGGCTGGAGCGGCCGTGCGGTCACGACCGGCACGCGGCGCGAATACAGCTTCGCGGCCTGGAGTACGGCGTGCGTGCCGCGGTCCTCGCCGAACGGGTCGTGCGCGGCGAGGTGGAATACCGCCGCGACCTCGTGAACGGCCATCGCGGAGTGCAGGCGGAAGACGTTGTCGGTGCGGCCGTGGATGAGGTGGACGCGCCCGCCCTGGTCCGCGCCGAAGATGTCGGGCGCGGGCCGCTCGTGGACGAGGCCGACGACTTCGGCGCCGAGCGCGAAGAGTTCGCGTGCGACCTCGCCGCCGAGGAACCCGGTGCAACCGGTGACGAGTACCCGCCGCCCGCGCCACGGGGAAGTGTGTTCGGCCATCAGCGCCTCCGTGCGACCGCGACCCGAGCGGGGTAGGGTAGCGGTTCGGCGCGCGGCGAGTCAAGGGGAAGGTGGCGGCTCCTGCGAGCGGCCGGGTTCATCCCGGCCGACGGGCGTTGTCGGCGGCCACAGCCACAGCATCACGCCCAGCGCGACGAGCGGGCAGAGGCCGACCCCGCCCAGCACCCACTCGTAGGACTTCGTCACATCGCAGATCCAGCCTTCGACCGGGTAGACGACCGCGAGCGACAGGTGGGCGGACGCGCCGAGCGTGCCGGTCACCTTCCCCTGGTGCTTCGACGACAACTCCTGACTGAGCGCGAAGTACGTGGGGAACAGCCCCAGTGCGCCGAACGCGACCACCAGCAACCCGGCCTGGAGCGGCCACCCGCCCGGCAGGAACGGGACCGCCACCGTACACAGCGTGAGGGCCGCGCACCCGCCGAGCATCAGCACGCGGCTCAGGTGGATCGCCATCCCGCGCCGGCACAGCACCAGGGTCGTCAGCCCCACCGTCCACGAGCCGATGTCCGCGACGAGGTAGTACGCGGTGGTGAACCGGCTCATCTCCGCTTCGGTGTACCCGCGCTGGTCTTGCAGGTAGAGCGGCAGCCACGTGCGGTAGCCGTGCCAGGTGAAGTTCACCGCCATCACCACCGCGACGAGGGCCCAGAACCGCCGGTCGCGGAACACGTCGGCGAACCGCGCGGCGCCTTGCGCGGGCGGTGGGGCACCGGTCGCGTCGGTCGGGTTCAGCATCCGGCTGGGCACGGTGATGAACCACAGCGCGATCCACACCAACCCCAAACTGCCGATCACGCGGAACGGGACGCGCCACGTGTCGGTCACGCCGTTGGCGTCCGCCCACTGGAGGATGACCAGCACCAGCATCGGGGTGATGACCGCGCCGAGCGCGGTACCACTCTGGAACAGCGAGTTGCCGAACGACCGCTCGTCCGGGCGCAGTACGGCCCGCGTCGTCCGGATGCCGCACGGCCAGTTACCGGCTTCAAATAGGCCGAGCGCGAACCGGCAGGTGAGGAGCATCCAGAACGAAGAGGCGAACCCGGTCAGCACGCCGGCGACCGACCAGCCGAGTACCATGAGCGGGTACACCCACCGGACGCTTGCCCGGTCTACAATGTACCCGGTGCCGATCGCCCCCACCGCGAACGCGAGCGAGAACACGCTTTCGAGCTGTCCGTACTGCTGGTTGTTAAGGTCGAACGCCTCTTTGATCCGCTTGGCCATTTGGTTGAGGGCCATGCGGTCCATATAGTTGATGACGGTGGCCAGCATCAGCAGCAGGCACACCCACCACCGCCACGGGGACGCGGGCGGAGCGGGCGGGGGCGCGGTACTCATGGGGGCGGCTTGGCGGGTGGGAGAGCGAGCGACCCGCACACCTTACCCGACCGCAGAGCCACAAGCCAGAACTGTAGCCGGCCTCTGTGAGGCCGGTTCGGTGGGACCGGGGTCACAGACCCCGGCTACAGAAACCGAGGACTCACGACGATGGTGACGGGAGCGAATCGCGCGGTGCCGGTTCACCTCATGGCGTGGGCCGGGATCGTGACGGCGGTGCTCGCGGGCGTGCTGGCCCTGTACGGCTCGATGCACGCCGAGAAGCACCTCGCCGGCAGCCCGCTGCGCGAGGCCCGCGGGTCGTCTGGGCTGCCGGCCCAGCCGGGGCCGTGGTACGAGCGGCTGTGGGTGAAGGGCGAAACCAGCGCCTTCGGCGAGCGCATCGACCGCAAGGTGCTGGCCCTCACGGAGCGGTCGAAGTTCGCGAACTACTCGCTCCAAATCGTCGCCTACGTGCTGCCGTTCTGGCTCGGCCTCGCCGCGGCGCTCACCGGCGGGTGGGCGATGAAAGCGGTGCAGCAGTCCGACGGCAGGTACGCGGGCGACACGCTCGCGGTGTTCTCGATGCTGGTCGGCGGGCTGGCGGCCGTCGTCGCCGGGTGCATGATGGTCAGCCTGTACCTGTGGCCGCGGCTGCCGTCGCTGTACACGACGTGAGACCCCAGGGCTTGCGCCCTGGGCTATTACCCGACGCCCCTTCGGGGCGAAGAAGTTAGGCGTTGGGCCTCGCGCACACCTCTTCGGCCTGCCCGCGCGTCAGCAAGGTTTTGCGCTCGTCGGCGCGCTTCCGGAACCAACCCGCGACCAACAGCACGCTGTCTACCGCGACATCCGACAACACCGACGGGGCCGGGTGGTCGATGAACGAGGTCGCGAGCAGCTCCGCC
>JAYUBA010000980.1:0-4622 GCA_043741075.1 Frigoriglobus sp. | reverse complement strand
AAAACGCTGGTAGAGCGCTTCGTTCGCAACGAAGAGGTCGGGAGTTCGACTCTCCTCCGCTCCACTTTTATCCCCGTCAGGCCCTTCGGCGAGTACGTCGAAGGGCCTTCTCATTTCGTAGCAAAGAGTTGCGCCGACGAGCGTGAAGTTCGAGCAGGTCGCCCGCAGTAACTTGGCGCGCACGTCGTAATCCGCCTGGACCCACTTGTTTTTCAGGCTTTGAGAAAGTTCGAGCGTCCGCACGGCGAGATCAACCACCTCCTCGCGGTTCTTGTTGGCCTTGTCGAGTTGCAGGCGCAAACGGGCCTCGTCGTCACGCATCCGGGTCTTGCGTTCGAGGAACTCATCGGCGTCGATCTCGCCGGCCATCCGCATGTCGGTGAGACGATCCTTCTGGTTGGCGAGCAGGTTCAGTTGCCGGGTCGCCTCCGCGACCGCCGTCTTGGCCTCCTGTCGGTCCTCCAGCGTCTTTACGCGGAGGGTCTTCGCGAACAGTTCCCGAACCGCCGGGTCGTCGATGCGGATACGGTCGAACATCGCCACCACCTGCTGGTCGAGTTCGCCCTCGGTCACGCGGTCGCGCGGGTGGCCTTCGGCCCGCGTGTATTGCGAACACCGGTAATACCGGTACTTCTTTTGGCTCTTCTTCTTGATGATCTGTTCGCCGAGGACGCCGCAGCCGCAGTGCCCGCACCGGATCAGGCCGTCGCCGTAGGTGAAGCTCAGAACGGTCTGCGACTTGTTGCCGAACATCGCTTGAACGCGGTCCCACGTCTCCCGGTCGATGAGCGGTTCGTGCTGGCCGGGGAGCCACTGGTCGTGGTGCTTGATCTCGCCGATGTAGAACCGGTTCTGGAGGAGCCGGTGCAGGTGGCCGAGGTGCCACCTCGGTTGCTTCTCGGTGAACGTCAGACCCTCCTCCTTGAGCTTCTGGCGGACCCCATCCAGGCTCAAGTTCGAGAAGGCGTAGAGTTGGAACATGCGGCGAATCTTCTTGCCGTCCTCCGGGTGGATTTCGAGCTTGTTGCGGCCGTCCTTTCGCACGAGGTGGTAGCCGTAGTTGGGCCGGCCGTGAGGCAGGCCGCTCTCCGCACGCTTGGCCTGCCCCTTCTTGATGTCCACCGACGACTGCTCCGTCTGGTAGGCGTTGAAGTTCGCCTGAATCCGTCGGCCAAGCCGCCCGGTGGGGTTGTCCTCGAACGTCTGGTTGACCGAGATGAGCTTGATCCTGTAGTCGGTTTCGAGGAGTTCGAGTGTAACGTAGTCCTTCAGATTCCGGCAGGCGCGGTCGAGTTTGGCGAACACGACACCGGTCAGTTCGTGGGCATGGGACTTGGCGAAGGCGATCATCTCGTGGAACGTCTTGCGCTCTTCGGAGCGGCTGGCCG
Source organism: Frigoriglobus sp. (assembly GCA_043741075.1). Classification (GTDB taxonomy): domain Bacteria; phylum Planctomycetota; class Planctomycetia; order Gemmatales; family Gemmataceae; genus Gemmata. The sequence continues at coordinate 3,234 of JAYUBA010000980.1, read as the reverse complement.
TCTCCGCGATCCGCCAGAGACGGACGAGTTCGCCGCCGTGCTTCGCGACGTACTGGCGAATCTCCTGCTCTTGGGTGTCGAGGCTGAACCCTTCGCGCTCCTGCTCGCGGCTTGAGACGCGGGCCAGGCCGATGTACTTCTTCTTCTCGTTCCCGTCCTTTGGGGCCGGTGTCTTCATCGAGTTCTTCTTGTTCGACATGGTAGTCTCCGGGCGACGGTGGTGAGGGCGAAGGGCCGGGCGGCGTGGATAGCCGCCCGGACTTTGACCGCGAGGGGCGCGTTGCAGGACCGATCAACCGAGTTCGACCAACAGGCCCACGGCGATGAGCATCCCCAGGGCGTCACGCGGAGTCAGGCGATCCTCGTAGTAGACGGACATAACCCGGAGCGTGTCGCGGATGAGGTCTTCGGTGATCCACACGGGCGCACCGGGGGGAACGTCCGCCGGGTACTCCGGCACGGGCACGGGTTGGCCGCGCTCGCGCATCTGGGCGAAGCGGGCCGCATGGATGTGGCAGCACGGTTCCCTGGTCGTGGAGAACTCGGAACAGGTGCAGTGGCTCTCGGCTTCGTTCTCCCCCAGGACCACCCGGCGGCGGAAGCTGCGGCTGGGCGGGGCCGGAACGAGCCAGAGGTCACGGTCGCTGTCGCGAGTGATCGGGAAGCGGGTGGCGATCTCCAAGCCGCGCTCGCGGGCGCGGGTGTCGTCGGTGCTGTTGGTGATGGTGTCGTTCATGGTGGTGCCCTCCGCCCAGGCGGGACACCGCCGCACGACCGTATCGGACCGCTCCTTCCAGGGGGTCGGCCCCGGAAGGGGACGCACCGGGCGCGGCCTGCCGCTCGGTGTGTCGCGATCCGCCCAGCCGTGGGGACGGTGCCCCGCGCCGGGTGTGGTTAGAACTCCAGAGTCGGGGCGGGGGCCGGGCACTGCGACTCTTCCGACTTCGCGTCGATGCCGGCGTCCACGATCTCGATCTGCTCGCCGCACTAGGGGGCAGTGCGAGATAGGCATCGTGGCGCTGACGACCTCGCCATCGCTCAGGGGGTACGCGGCCGTGAGGAACATCGCCCGGAGGTTAGTCGCCGCCGGGAACCCGTGCAGGCCGATCTCGATGGCCTGCCCCCACTCGTCACACATGCGCGCGCAGCACATGGTCTGCGGCTCAGCGGTGTAGGACCGGAGCCGGTGGCGGCCCCGCGCGTCGTAGACGCTGTACTTGACGTGGACTTTCACGAAAAAACCCTCACACCCGGAATGGACAGAGGGCGGAGGGTCGCGTATGATGACGATGTGCGCAGGAAACTGCGCGCGGGAACGCCATCCGGCGGACACATCCGCTGGATTGCTAGACTCCTGGTGACCGTTGGCGCGGTCACCAGGAGTTGTTCGTTTACGGCAATCGGTTCCGGGCCGACCCCGTTTCCGCGAACTCTAGCAAGGCCGAGAACGATTCTCGGCTATCAGTCATTCAGTGTATACACCGAAAACATGGGTGTCTACACCTGTTCAGTTACTTTCCTTTCGGATCAGTTGTAAACCACACCTCGCGTTTCCGTTCCGCTCATTACTTTTCCTTCTGTCCCGTGGCAAAACATCCCGCCAAAGGTGAGCCGCGTAAACCCCGTGGTCGGCCGAAGGCGGCGGCGTCGGTCAAGCGGGGTCGCATCCTGCGCGTTCGCTTCAACGAGGCCGAGTGGGTTGCGGTTCAAGCGGCTGCAAAGGGTCGGTCACAAGAAGGGGCGACGTGGGCGAGGGCGGTGCTTCTGGCCGAAGTTGCTCGTCCCGTGGGACAGTGACTCTCTTCACCTCTGACGGACCAACCCAACGAAGTCATCCTAACAGCCCGATGGGCAGTGTACAGGGGTGAGCGCGCAAATTTCGTGCCATTTAACCCATTGCTACTATTCGATTTATACCCGAAATCCGGGTATTTGTACGACGCCTAGTATACCCAATTCTGGGGTATGACTTCGCTCATTTCCCTCATTTTTCAGTTCGCGAACGCATGGCTCGCCCCAACAGTCGCGGCGTCCGCAGACGACCAATCCGCGACTGTTGGGGCGAGCGAAAAAGTTTTGAAGCGGCGCGATGTGAAGTGCTATTTCTTGCTTCGCTTGGGAGTCGGCTGCGGTTGCTTTCGTGGGCGTCCCCTCGGCAGGGCCGGCGGCTCGTCTTGCGGCACCTCTTCCGCCTCGACCTCACTCATTAACGTCGTCATGGACACCCCGAAGGCGACCGCCAGATTGTGGACCATCGCCAGGTTCGGCAAAGCCCTCATTTGGCTGCTCGGTGCCGCAGCCCTGGCCCTCTTCGCCTGCTGCGGGTCGGTCGGGTTCTTCGCGATGCAGTCGCAGAAGAAGAAGCAAGAGGCCCTCGCGGAGGGCGACACGCTGTACCCCACAAAGCCCGCCGAGGCGGTGGCGAAGTACAAGGGGGCTATGACGCCGCCGGGACGAGGAAGGCCGAGGTGCTACAGCGGATCGTCGATCACGAGGCTGGTGCGGGGAACACCGCCGAGGCCACGAAGTGGGTCGAGAAGGGCCTCGACGACAAGCTCACGGTCGCGTACACGTCGGCTGCCGCGAAAGACCTTTACGCAAAGGCACAGAAGGACCGGGCCGACAAGGAGGCCGCCAAGAAGGCGGAAGCGGTGGCGAAGGGCAAGCAGCGCGACGATGACAAGGCCGCGAAGGACACGGTGAAGGCGAACAAGAACCTGCCGCGCGACCAGTTCCGCTCGTTGGTGAGCGGGAAGACGGAGCAGCAGGTCATCGGCGCACTCGGCAAGCCCGACGAGACCCAGGACCAGGAGGGGCTTGGAAAGCTGTGGTACTACCGCAACGTCGCTCCCGACCCGACCACGGGGAAGAAGACCGCCCTCGTGCAACTGGTGTTCGAGGGCGGCGTGGTCGCGATGGTCAACTTCAACTGACCACCGCTCGAAGAATGTTCGCCGCGAGCGCTCCGGTCAATCAGGCAGTGACCGGGGCGTTCGCCCTGGTGTTGGCGGTGGGGTCGCAAAGCGGCTACATTCATTCGCCGCTCAGTACCTACCCTATCGCGGCGCGACCATTCGGAGGAGAGAAATGCACATCGAAGTCTGCACGGACCAGAAGACGCTCGTAGCGGAACTCGCCAGCCGCTTCGCCGACGCCGAAGACGGGCGCACAACCCACATCTCAATTGAAAAGGCCGGTCGGCGATACTCCATGCTCATCACGAGTGTCGCCCCC
>JAYUBA010000979.1:0-4629 GCA_043741075.1 Frigoriglobus sp. | reverse complement strand
CAGCGCGACGGCGGTCGTGGTGCGAAAGACGCGACGGGACATGGGAGCGCTCCTGTGCGGGCAGGGACACCGGACAGGTTACGCGTTCTTTGAGTACTCGGCGAGCGGTCGTGGCGCACGCGGCCCGCGTGCCGTGCGACAAACCCGGTCAGCGGCCGACGCCGATGACGGTGTTGAGCGCCTGGCGCACTTCCTCGTAGTTCTGCGGGCGGTCGTCGGCGCTCTTCGCCAGCATCCACAGGCACAGGTCGGACAGCAGCGGCGGGATGCCCTCGGCCCGCTCCGCGGGTGCCACCGGCGGCGTGTTCAGGTGCTGGAAAATGACCTGCATGCGGTTGCGGCCCTCGAACGGCAGCCGGCCCGTGAGCGCCTCGTACAGCGTCACGCCCAGCGAGTAGATGTCCGCCCGGTGATCGACCACGCTCGCGTCCTTCGCCTGCTCCGGGGCCAGGTACGCGGCCGTGCCCGCCAACTCCGGCCCGGTCCGCTCGCGGGTCGCCTCCAGCGCGTCCGCCTTCGCCAGCCCGAAGTCGATCAGCTTCGCGTTCCCGTTCGGCCCGACCAGGATGTTGTCCGGCTTGATGTCGCGGTGGACCAGCCCGGCCTGCCACACCGCGCCCAGCGCGTCGGCCATCTGCGAGACGAGGTACAGCGCCCACTCCGGCGGGAGCGCGCCCCCGGCGCGGAGCAGTTCGCCCAGCGGGCGCCCCTCGAAGAACTCGGTGACCAAATACGGCCACCGCGGGTCGAACCCGAAGTCGAGAAACCGCACCACCAGCGGGTGCTTGACGCGGGCCAGCGCCATCGCCTCCATGCGCAACTGCTTCATCGCCGCGGCGCGGTCGTACACGTTCGCCCAGTTCAGAATCTTCAGCGCCACCGGGCGCGACCGCGACCGGTCCCACCCGCGGAACACATGACAGGACACGCCCTCGCCGAGCTTCGACTGGAGGACGAACGTACCGACCTCGGTCCCCACTTCGGGCGGGGGCGCGGTCCCGCCGAGCGCGTCGGCCGGCACGGCCCGCTGCGGGTGCGGGAACGCTTGCGTGTCGCCGGCGTGCGCCTGGGACTCGGTCCCGGCGTTCGCGGCGGCGGGGCGTTGGGTGTTCGGCGGCGACATGGGCGGGGGGGGCTTCCGGAAAGAGTCGCGCGGCGCGGTCAACTATTCAATCCTTGCACGTCCCGTGCCGGCGGGACGGCCCAACCGGGTGTCCGGCGGGCGCATAACTTCGGCGGGTCGGGGCGGATGCGCCGGGTGTAGCGATTCTGCCGGCAGCGGGCACGCGGGAAGTCTAGCACACGCCGTACAGCGCCCCGAACTTTTCGCGCAGGTACGCCAGGAACGGCTTCGGCGAGAGCGGCGCGCCGGTCGCCCGCCGGCACAACTCACCCGCGCGGAACCGCTGCCCGTGCCGGTGAATGTGCGTTCCGAGCCAGCCCTTCAACCGCCCGAACTCGCCGCGACGGAAGTCGTCGTCCAGAGACGCGCCCAGGTCGCGCCGGACGGCGTCCATTAGTTGCGCCGCGTACAGGTTGCCGAGCGTGTACGTCGGGAAGTAGCCGATGCCGCCGAAGCTCCAGTGGATGTCCTGCAAGCAGCCCCGCGCGTCGTCCGGCACTTTCAGCCCGAACAGTAACTCGAATCGCTCGTTCCAGGCGCCCGGAAGGTCGGCAGTTGTCAGGTCGCCGGACAGCAGCGCGAGTTCCAGTTCGAAGCGCAGCGCGATGTGCAGGTTGTACGTCGCCTCGTCCGCTTCCACGCGAATGAGCGACGGCCGCACGTCGTTGATGGCGAAGTGGAACGCGTCCGGCGACACGTCCGCGAGCGCCGTCGGGAACGTCTGCCGCAGGCGCGGGAAGAAGTGGTCCCAGAACGGCCGCCCGCGGCCCACCTGATTCTCCCACAGGCGCGACTGCGACTCGTGGATGCCGAACGAGCACGCGACGCCGAGCGGCGTGCCGAAGTGTTCCGCCGGAAGCCCCTGTTCGTACATCGCGTGCCCGGTTTCGTGCAGCACGCCGAAGAACGCCTCGTTGAAGAACCGCGGGTTGTACCGGGTGGTGATGCGGCAGTCGCCCGGCCCGAACCCGGCGCAGAACGGGTGCGCGGTGGTGTCCAGCCGGCCGGCGGCGAAGTCGAACCCGATGGCGACCGCGGCGGCCTCCGCGAACACCTTCTGCCGGTCGATGGGGAACTCGCGTTCGAGCACGCTCTTGTCGGGCTGCTTCGGCGACGCGACGATCTTCTTGACGAGCGGCGAAAGTTCGGCCGTGAGGTCGGCGAACAGCGTCCTGAGTTCCGCGACGGTGGTGCCCGGTTCGTACTCCTCGATCAGCGCGTTGTACGGATGCTCCTTGTACCCAACCGCGTCGGCCTCCTGTCGCTTCAGCTTCACGACCTGTGCCAGAATCGGCTGAAAGCTCGCGTAATCGTTCTTCTTCTTGGCCTGCTCCCACACCTGCTGCGCCTGCGTGGTGACGCGCGCAAGCTCCTCAACGAGCGACGACGGAATCTTGGTGGCGCGGTCGAAGGCGCGGCGGAGTTCGCGGGCGTTCGCGGCGGCATCGGCTTCCGGGTCGCGCACCAGTTCCGACGCTTCGACCGCCGCGAGCAGTTCCCCGACCTTCGGGTCGGTGAACTTCTGGTGCGCGAGGCTGGCGAGGAACGCCATCTGCTCGCCGCGGAGCGCGCCGCCCTTGGGCGGCATGTACGTCTGGTGGTCCCAACTCAGCACTCCCGCGCAGGAGTTGATGACGCCGAGTTCCTTGCTGCGGCGGACCAGTTCGGTGTACGCGTCGGCGGCGGTCATTCGGTCTGCTCCTACACGAACCCGATACTTTCGGCTAATGTCGGTGTACGAAGCGGACGCGCAACAGCGGAGGGCAGCCGATGGCCGGGAAGCTGGTAACGATCGCCACGTTCGACGCCCCGGCGAAGGCGCGGCTGGCGCAGAACGCGTTGACCGACGCCGGCATCAAGGCCGCCGTTGCGGATGAGACGATCGTGCAAATGGACTGGTTGTTGGGAGGCGCGGTCGGCTGGGTGAAGGTGCAGGTGATGGAGGAAGACGCGGACCGCGCGGTGACCGTGTTGGAAGAGTCGCTGGGCACCGGCGACCCGGTGGACGCCGCGGCCCTGGCGGCGGAGGCCGAGTCCGCGGAGCCGGAAAAGGGCGTCGAGTCGCCCCCGCCGGCGCCCGCGTCCGACGGGACGGAAGACGCGCCGCTTTCCGAGCGCGACGAGTACGCGCGGCGCTTCTACCTGGCCGCGGTTTTCGGGCTGGCGCTTCCGCTGCTGTGGTTCTACGCGGTCTATCTGTTCCTCAACGCCGCGTTCGGGGAAGGTCCGCTCAGCCCCCGCAGCAAGAACAAACTGCTCGTCGGCGGCGTCTGCCTCCTGATCGGCTCGGTCACGGCGCTTCTCTTGTTACGCCTCTACGGAGACCCCTTCGGGTGAGCTTCACGTCCACATCCGCGCCGCACCCGGACGACACCATCGTGGCGGTGTCGTCGGCGGGTGGCCCCGCGCCGCGGGCGATCGTGCGCGTCGGCGGGCCGAACGCGCGAGCGGTGGTCGCGAAGGTGTTTGAAGCGGAAGAACCTAACCCCCCAGCCCCCTTCCCTAAGAAGGAAGGGGGAGCCGGACTGCCGGCCTGTCTTAGCCCCTCTCCCCGTGGGGGAGGGGTTGGGGAGGGGTTTCTTCCGCCTTCCCGCCGCCTCGTCCCCGGCTCGCTGCGCCTCACCGGCGTGCATTCGCCGCTGCCCGCGACGCTCTACTTCTTCGCCGGGCCGCGGTCGTACACCGGGCAGGACATCGCGGAACTTCACACCGTCGGTTCGCCGCCACTCGTCGAACGGCTCGTCGCGGACCTGCTCGCGGCCGGCGCGCGGCCGGCGCGACCGGGCGAGTTCACCATGCGGGCGTTCCTCGCGGGCAAGAAGGACTTGCCGCAGGCGGAAGCCGTGCAAGCGGTGATCGAAGCCGGCACCGACGCGGACCTGACCGCCGCGCTCGCGCAACTCGCCGGCGGGGTGTCGCGCCCGCTCGACGCACTTCGCGAAGACCTCCTCAACCTGCTCGCGGATGTGGAAGCCGCGCTCGACTTCGCGGACGAGGATATCGAGTTCGTGAGTCGAGCCGCAACGCTCGCGCGCGTTCAAGCCGCGATCGACCAACTCGACGCGGTGCGGAGGCAACTGGACGACCGCACGGTATCCGGGCGACCGGTCCGCGTGGCGCTGGTGGGCCTGCCGAACGCGGGCAAGAGCAGCCTGTTCAACGCGCTCGCGGGCGGCGCGGCGCTCGTCAGTCCGATTCCGGGCACCACCCGCGACTACCTCACGAAGCCGCTCGCGCTCGCCGGCGTGCCGGTGGAACTGATCGACACCGCCGGGTGGCAGGACGCTTCCGACACCATTGAGGAGCAGGCGCAACAACTCGGCACCGAACAAACGACGCGCGCCGACGTGATCGTGTGGTGCGACGAACGCGGCGCGTTCGCCGACGCGGACGAAGTGCGATTGCGCGCGACCGGCGCGGACGTGCTGAAGGTGCGGACGAAGTGCGACCTCCTGAGCGGGGGGCGTAAGCCCCCTGTGCCCGACACCACACAGGGGGCTTACGCC
>JAYUBA010000978.1:0-4629 GCA_043741075.1 Frigoriglobus sp. | reverse complement strand
GACACAAGGCGAACCCGGAGCGTCAGCGACGGGGTATCACCCCGGCCAATGTGAAACACGGAACGGCCCTTGACCACCCCGTGAGCCGCCGGCAAATGGGGTTGATTCACGACATTTCGGACCGTTACACTTCCCCACCCTCGAACCCCGGCGCGACCTCAGGAGACGAACATGCCCCAGCGCGTCCTCGTAACCGGCGGCCTCGGCTACCTCGGCAGCATCGCGTGCGAACACCTGCTCGCGGCCGGGTACGAGGTCACCGCCCTCGACTCCGTCCTGTACGAGGGCGACCAGCGGGTGTACCACCTGTGCGCCCACCCGGACTTCGACTTCATCAAGGGCGACGTGCGCGACGAGTCGGTGATGCGGCGGGCGCTCCGCAAGGCGGACGCGGTGGTCCACCTCGCCGCCATCGTCGGCGCGTCCGCGTGCGACCGCGACCCGGCCCAGGCCACGTCCGTCAACCTCGACGCGGTGAAGTTGCTCAACCGGTTACGCAGCCCGGAGCAACTGGTCATGTTCCCGAACACCAACAGCGGGTACGGGGCCACGTCCGGGGCCGCGCTGTGTACCGAAGACACGCCGCTCGAACCGATCTCGCTCTACGGCCGCACCAAGTGCGAGGCCGAGCGGGTGCTGCTCGACAGCCCGAACGCCGTGACGTTCCGGCTCGCCACCGTGTTCGGCATGTCGCCGCGGATGCGCCTCGACCTGCTCGTCAACCACTTCGTCCGCGCGGCCGTCAAGGACGGCTACCTGGTGCTGTTCGAGAAGGACTTCAAGCGGAACTTCGTCCACGTCCGCGACGTGGCCGACTGCTTCCTGCACGCGCTGGCGAACGGCCCGCGGATGGCCGGGCGGCCGTACAACCTGGGCCTGGACTCGGCCAACCTGTCGAAGGAGCAGTTGGCCCTCGCCGTGAAGGAGCAGGTGCCCAACTTCTACATCCACTTTGCGGCCATCGGCGAAGACCCGGACAAGCGGAACTACGTGGTGTCGAGCGCCCGGCTCCGCGACGCCGGGTTTGCGGCCCGGCGGTCCCTCGAAGCCGGCATCCGGGAACTCATCAAGGGCTACCGGATGGACGGCCGCGCCACGTTCAAGAACGCCGCGTAACGGAGGCCGACGTGCGCGACCGAACCGAACGCCGGCGCCGCCGGCGGAACCCTTACGCCGGGCTGCTCCACCTGCTGAACCAGCGCTACCACGCCGAGTTCGTGCGGGCGGAGTTGCTGCAAAACGACCTCACCGGTCTCCGCGGCTCCAAGCTCGCGCGTGCGGCCGAGTGGCTACGGGTTCGCCTGCGCCGGGTGTTCCCGCACCCGGCGGCCATTCCGACTTACCTGACTGAGAAAGCGGAGCCGTACCGCGGGGACCCACTCGCCGACCCGGACGCGCGTGTCAGCATCGTGATCCCGTTCCGCGACCGCCCCGAACTGCTGCGTAATTGCCTGCGGAGCTTGCGGAGAAGCACGTTCCGGCAGTTTGAAATCGTGCTGATCGACAACGGGAGCGAAGACCCGCGGACCGGCCGACTGCTCACCCGCATCGGTGCGCGAGACAACGTCCGGATCGTGAGTCGGCCCGGCCCGTTCAACTTCTCGCTGTTGTGCAACACCGGGGCGGCGGCGTCGTCCGGGGACCACCTCCTGTTCCTCAACAACGACACCGAGGTACTCACCCGCGACTGGTTAGAACGACTCCTCGCTCTCGCGGCCGACCCTGCGGTCGGCGCCGTCGGGGCCACCCTGCTCTACCCCAACCGTACGATTCAGCACGCGGGTATCCTGCCGCGGAGCGACGGCATGTGGGTTCACCCGTACCGGGGCCGCCCGGCCGACAACCCCGGCGACGGCGGCGAGTTGCGGACCGTGCGGATCGTGCCCGCGATCACCGCCGCGTGCATGATGGTGCGCCGCGACCTGTTCGACAACGTAGGTGGATTCGACGAGCAGTTTCCCGTTACGCTGAACGACGTGGACCTGTGCCGCCGCATCCGCGCGCGGGGGCGGGTCGTGGTCGTCACGCCGCACGCGCGCCTCTTCCACTACGAGGGGCTGAGCCGCGGGTACACCATCGACCCGCCGACGGCCTGAAGTCCAACGGGCAGCACATGCGACCACTCATCTCGCTCATCGTTCCCACCCGCGGACGGCCCGCGCAGCTCCGCCGGATGCTCGACAGCTTGGCGCGGACCGCGTACCACCCGGAGCGCCTGGAAGTCGTACTCGTTGTGGATGCGGACGACCCCGCGAGCCTCGCTCGACACCCGCGGCTGACCGTCCGGCACGTCGTCGTGCCCGCCGGGCTGACGATGGGTGCGCTGAACAACGCGGGCTACGACGCCTCGACCGGCACCTACGTCATGCTGCTGAACGACGACGTGATCGCGCGCACGCCGGGGTGGGACGCGACCGCGCTGGCGTGCTTCCGCCGCTTCCCCGACCCGTTCGTGCTGGTTCACGTGAACGACACGCTCATGCGGGACCACCTGTGTACGTTCCCGCTCACCTCGCGCGCGTTCTACGAGCTGATCGACGGAATCTGCCCGCGTGAGTATCAGCGGTACCGGATCGACGACCACATTGAGGACGTGTTCAACCTGCTCGCGGTCCTCGGTGAGCGGCGCGTGATGTACCTGCCGGACGTGGTGTTCGAGCACGACAACGCGTTCCAGCATCCCGAAGCCGGTCCGGTGTACCTGTCCGACCCGGCCGTACTGTCTGTGGACGCGCCGCGGTTCGATGCCCTCTTCCCGCAGCGGAAAGAACACGCAGTGCGCGTGCGTGCGGCGATCGACGGCCGGGCCGACCCGGCGGCGACCCGCCTTCGGCGCGCGGCGCTCGATGCGGTCCCGGATTCGTTCGCGCTCCGCGTACACGGCCGGCAGATCGTGGCCCGGTCGCCGTGGTGGCGCGGCCCACAGGACATCGCGCGGGGCGTCGTCGAGACGGTGAACCGGGCGCGGCGCAAGAGCGCGCGAGGGTTTGTTCAGGCGCTCCGGAAGCGGCTCCCCGGTCGGCCGATCTTGACGCCGCCCAACGCGACGGACTAAGCTCCCCCCTTCCACTCGGATGAAGGAGCCGCGGTGCTCGACGACGTCGATCTCCTGGTGTGCGGGGCCGGCCCGGTCGGATGTGTGGTCGCCGAGCGGGCCGCGACCGTCCTCGGCTGGAAGGTGTTGGTCGTGGACCGGCGGCCCCACATCGCCGGCAACTGCCACGACTCCCGCGCCGCCAACGGCGTCCTCGTTCACAACTACGGCCCGCACTACTTCCGGACCGACGACGAGAACCTGCTCCGCTACCTGTCGCGGTTCGCGGAGTTCATCCCGGCGAACTACGAGGTGCGGTCGCTCGTTCGCGGGGAACTCTTCCCGTTCCCCATCAACCTCACCACGCTCGAACGGTTCTTCGGCCGCACGCTCGACGCCGCATCCGCCGAGCAACTCTTGGCGGAACGCCGCCTGCCGATCGCGAACCCGGCGAACTCCGAAGAGTACGTGCTGAGCCGGGTCGGCCGCGAGCTGTACGAGGCGTTCTACCTGAACTACACGCTGAAGCAGTGGGGCGTTCACCCGCGCGACCTCGACCCGCAGGTGTGCGGGCGCGTGCCGGTGCGCCTCGACCGCGACGCCCGGTACGTCGGCCATCGGTTCCAGGTGATGCCGACGGGCGGGTTCACGAAGCTGTTCGCGCGAATGCTGCGGCACCCGAAGATTCGCACGCTGCTGAACTGCGACTTCGCGGACGTGCGGGAACTGATCCGCCCGCGCCGCGCGACTGTGTATTGCGGACCGATCGACGACTACTTCGGCTGTCGGCTCGGCCGGCTGCCATACCGCTCCCTCAAGTTCGACTTCGTGTCGCATCAGTGTGAGTGGCGGCAGCCGTGCGTGCAGATCAACTACCCGAACGACTTCGGGTACACGCGGTCGGTCGAGATCAAGCACGTGACCGGCCAGCGGCACCCCGAAACGGTGGTGAGCTACGAGACGCCGACCGCCGACGGCGAGCCGTTCTACCCGATCCCGCGGCGCGAGAGCGCGGCGCTCTACGCCCGCTACCGCGAACTCGCCGACGCCGAGACGGCACGTCACCGCGTCTACTTCTGCGGCCGACTCGCGCAGTACCGGTACTTCAACACCGACGAGGTGATTCAGGAGGCGCTCGCGTGCTTTCAAACGATCCGCCGCCGGTGCGCCGCGCTTGCCTTGTCGTCGGCGATCCCGGCGGCGTAACACCCGAACATCCGGTCCTTCTTGAGCTGCGGGCAGCCGGCTGGGACGTTCACGTCGCCACAGGCACGCCGACGGACGAATTACCGCCCGACGCCCGCGTGCGCGACCTGCACGGCGACGGCCCGGCGGAGCGCTCCGAGCGCGTCCGACACGGGGTCGAAACCTTACACCGCGAACACCGCTTCGGGCTGATCGTCTTTTCCGGCCGCGGCGGGTTGGGCTTTCGTGCGATTCAAGCGAAGCATGCCGGGCTGGCATTCACCGATGTCACACTGACCGTGCGACTCGACGCGAACAGCCAGCGCGACCGCGAGGGCGAGCAGCGCTGGCCGTCGCGCTTCGCCGAAGTGGAGACCGACTACCTGGAGCGGTTCGCGTTCGAGAACGCG
>JAYUBA010000977.1:0-4643 GCA_043741075.1 Frigoriglobus sp. | reverse complement strand
GTTCCAAGGAAGTCACTGAAGGTGCGCGGCGACCTCCCCCTCCAGGGGGGAGGTCAGAAGAGAAGCGAGGAGCTATCTCACAGATCGTCCTCGGGGCGGGCCGGTTCAGTCCGGAGAAGGGCTTCGGCGTGCTGGTCGAAGCCGCGAGCGTAATCTGTCGCGAGAACGCTTCCGCCGGTGTCGTGCTGTTCGGTGAAGGTCCGCTGCGCGGCGACCTCGAGCGCCGCGTCGCGGACCTGGGTCTGACCGGTCGCGTCGTGCTGCCGGGGTTCCGCACCGACCTCGACGCGCTCATCGGCGGCGCGGACGTGGTCGTGTTGCCGTCGTACACCGAGGGGCTGCCGAACGTGGCGCTGGAAGCGAGTGCGGCCGGCGTGCCGGTCGTCGCCACCGCGGTCGGCGGCACGCCCGAAGCCATCGCCGACGGCGCGAGCGGCTTCCTCGTGCCGCCGGGCCAGCCCGCGGCCATCGCGCACCGAGTCGGTCTGTTGCTCCGCGACCCGAGTCTCCGCGCCCGCTTCGGTGACGCCGGTCGCGCACGGATGCGCGACCAGTTCACCTTCCAGGCCCAAGCGGCGGCGTACCTCCGGTTGCTCCACACCTTGCGTCCCACACCCGCCGAAGTCGCCGTTTGAAGGAGGACAGGATGTCCGCAGTGCTCGCTCCCCGCCTCACGTTCCCCGCGCCGGTTCCGACGCCCGACCCGGTGCGCGTCTGCTTCATGATCGACCGCCTCAGCCGGGCTGGCACCGAGACGCAACTGCTCGCCCTGCTTCGCGAACTCGACCGCTCCCAGGTGCAACCGTCGCTCGTCCTGCTCGACGGCGAGGACGACCTGTCGCGCGCGCTCGAACCGGCCGACTGCCCGGTAATCCGCCTCGGCGTGCGGAAGCTACTCAGCCCGAAGGCCGTGAGCGCCGCGGGCCGGCTGCGCGCGTTCTGGCGCGAACACCGCCCCGACGTTCTCCAAGTGTACTTCCTCGACGCCGCGTACCTCGGCGCCCCGCTCGCGAAGATGTGCGGCATTCGGAAGGTGCTGCGCGTCCGCAACAACTTGGGCTACTGGCAGACGCCGAGGCACCGCGTGATGGGCCGGATGGTGCGGCCGTTCGTGGACGCGACGCTCACCAACACGGACGCGGGGAAGGACGCGCTCGTCGGTCGCGACGGGCCGCGCGCGGACCGCGTGGCGGTGCTGGAGAACGGCGTCGATACGAACCGGTTCAAGCGGTTCATGCTGCCGGACACGTCGAAGAAACGGGTGCGCGTGGGTTGCGTGGCGAACCTGCGCCCGGTGAAGAACATCGACGGCCTGATGCGGGCCGCGAAGGTGGCGCTGGAGCGGTTCCCGCAGGTGGTGTTCGAGGTGGCCGGCGACGGCGAGCAGCGGGACGAGCTGGAGCGACTGCACGCGGACCTCGGCCTCGGCGACCGGTTCGTGCTCCGCGGGTCCGTGTCCGACGTGCCGAACTTCCTGCGCCGTATGGACGTGGCGGTGCTGCCGTCGCACTCGGAGGGGATGTCGAACGCGCTGTTGGAGTACATGGCGGCCGGGCGCGCGGTGATCGCCACCGATGTGGGCGCGAACGCGAAGCTCCTCGACGGCGGCAAGTGCGGGCTGCTCGTGCCGCCCGGCGACGGCCCCGCGCTGGTGGACGCGCTCGGCACGCTTCTGGCGAACCCGCTCCGCGCCGCCGGCCACGGTGCCGCCGCCCGGCGGCGCGTGGACGCCGAGTTCAGCCGCGCCGCGATGACGAAACGGTTCGAGGCGTATTACCGCGACCTCGTCCGCGCCTAGCGGTTCTTCTTCAGCCACTCCTTCCACAGCGGGGCGTCGGCCTCGCCCCGGCGGAACTGCGGGTCACCGACCTGGGCGCCGGTGATCCGCGCCAACCCCTCGCAGGCGGCCCGGAGCACGCCCCAGTCCTCGTCGTCGAGCACGCTCGCCAGCAGCGGAATGTCCTCCTTGGTCCCGAACTGGGCGACGGTTTCGGTCGCGAACCGGCGCTCGACCCACCGCTTGTGCTTCAACTCCTTGACGAGTAACGGTCGCCCCGTGAGGTCGCCGAGTTGCCACAGCGAGCGGGCGGCGAACGCTGGAAGCCGGAGTGCGCTGTCGAGGCTCGGCAGCAACTCGTCCGGCTTCGCGGCCAGGATGCGCTTCAGTTCTGGCACGGCGGCCTTGTCGCCGAGTTCGCCCAGCACCGCGATGACGCTGTACCCGAAGTAGGCTTTCCCTTCTCCCTTTTCGGCGAGAAGGGCGATAATCGCGGGGGCCGCGCGTTTCACCTTCCGGTGCCCCAGAATCTCCGCGACCATGTTTCGCCCGTCCGGCCACCCCGGCGGCAAACCGCCCAGCGGTGGCATCCGGCCGTCGCCCTTCGCGGCCCAACTGTCCGGCTTCAGCAGCCCGATGAGGACGTCGGCTTCCTTCTCCGCGTCGAACACGGGATCCCGGACCAGCACCCACCACCGGAGTTGCGGAACCTCGTCGCCCGCGAGCGCCTCCAGGTACCGTTCCTTCGCTGGCGAGACGGCCTTCGACTTCGCGTTCACGACCACAAAGCTCCACGCCTCGGACCGCGTGGCCGCGTCCTTGCTGTCGAGGCAGTCGAGCGCGAACTTCGCGACGGCGTCGAACTCGAATCGGGCGTGGAACCGGACGAGCTTCCAGCGGTCCGCCGTGCCGACCTTCTCCCACCGCTCTTTGATTCCCTCGGCCGCTTCGTCTTCGGGCATCTCCTTGAGAGCCAGTTCGCAGTAGCCGCCGGCGGGGTCTTTCTTCGCCAGGATCGCGTCGAGTAACTTCGGAACGGCCGGCTTGCCGACCGCGGTGAGGGCGGCGATCGCGCGCCGCGACTCTTCCAACCGCTCGCCGCGCGCCTCCGGGTGCCGCAACACTTCGATCAGAGCGGCGATGGCCTTATCGATGTCGTCATCGGCCGGCGCGGCTCCCGCGAGACACGCGGTCAGGTAGAGACTGGTGAACACGATGAACGGCCTCCGTGAACGGGCGAACGGCGACACTGATACGACGGGCCGCCGCGGGGTTCCGTTTGCGACGCGTTACTCGATTCGCGTCACCGGCACAGTCGGGCCTACTTCAGCCACGGGCGCACGTCGATGCCGAGCATCCCGGCGCGGCGGGCGGCCTCCAGCCCGATGTCGGTGTCCTCGAACACCACGCACTTCGCCGCGTCCACATTCAGCCGCTTCGCCGCTTCGAGGAACACGTCCGGCTCCGGCTTGTGCCGCGGCGTGTCCTCGGCCGTCACCATCGCGTCGAACCAGTCGCGGATGTTCAGCCGGTCGAGCGTCCGCGTGATCGTGTCACGGTAGCCGCCGCTGGCGACCGCGATCGGCAACTTCCCGCGATACGCCGCCGCGATGACAAGCACCGGTTCGATACGCGTGACCGCGTCGAGGTAGGTGAGGAAGGTGCGCTCCTTCTCCAGCACCATCGCGTCCACGTCGGTGACGACCACGCCGACTTCGGCCGCGAGGCCGCGAATGATGCTCGCGGTGGGCATTCCGCCCATCGCGTAGAACCGCGGTTCGGGGAACGGGATGTTGAAGCGGCCGAGCAGCGCGAGCCACGCCTTGTAATGCGCGGGCATGGTGTCCGCGAGGGTGCCGTCGCAGTCGAAGATGAGGCCGGCGGTGCCCGGCGGCGCGGTCCACGGTTGGGTATTCATGGAGATGCTGTATTGCTGCTGAGCGTGACATCAACCGCCCCGGCGGGTAGGATTTGAAGAGACTCAGGAGGGCGAACGATGAGTGCGGCTGCGGTCCCGAAGCTGATGACGGTGGAAGAGTTCCTGGCGCTGCCCGACGACGGCGTCGAGCGGTGGCTGATTCGCGGCGAACTGCGGGAGAAGCGAGACACCGACATGACCCGACGCAACAAGCCCCACAGCATCACCGAGGCTCGCCTCGCTGCCCATCTCAGCGTGTGGCTGGCGACGCAGCCCGAACCCCGCGGCGAAGTCGTCTGCGGGGAGGCCGGCTTCATTTTGCGGCGCGACCCCAACAGCTCCGCTGGGGTGGATGTCGCCGTTATCACGGCCGCCCAGGCCGATCAGGTGACCGACACGACGATGATCGAAGGTCCTCCCATCCTCATCGCCGAAGTGTTGTCGCCACACGACACACAGGAAGAAGTCGCGGAGCGGGTGGACGAATACCTCGACTGCGGCGTTCCGCTCGTGTGGATCGTCAGCACTCGGTTCCGCACGGTCACGGTTCACCGGCCGAACGTCGATCCGGTGGCCCTCGACGTGCGGGGCACGCTCGGCGGGTTCGCCGAACTGCCGGGCTTCTCGTGCCGCGTCGCCGACCTGTTCCGCTGATCCCGCTACAATCCCCCCATGTGGCCCAACCGCGAAGAAACCGACCGGCTGCTCGACGGCGCCCGCAGCGGCGAACCGGGTGCCGTGGACAAGCTGCTCGGCGAGTTCCGCGAGCCGCTCCGCAAGGTGATCGGCCTGCGCCTCGACCCGGCCGTCGCGCGCCGCGTCGATGCCTCCGACATCGTGCAGGACGTGCTCGTCGAGGCGAACCAGCGGCTCGTCGAATACCTCAAGAAACCGGACATGCCGTTCCACCTGTGGCTCCGGCATCTCGCTCAAGATCGCATCATCGAC
>JAYUBA010000976.1:0-4651 GCA_043741075.1 Frigoriglobus sp. | reverse complement strand
GCCGATCACCCCGTCGCTCACGCTCCGGGTTCGCCTATCCGCCTTGCACGGCGAACTGGTGCGTGGCGGGTTCGAGAGTCGAGTCGAAGATCACCGGTTCGGGCGACGGGTCCGCACGCAACAGCGCGTCGATGCGGAACCGCAGCGTCCGGTCGGTCTCGTCCGGGTCGCCGGCCAGTTCCACGCTCACCCGCAACAGCCGCGGTTCGCCCTGGCGGATGACCGCTTCCAACATGCGGCAGAACGCGTCCCGCTGATCGTCGGTCGCGGGGCCGGTGCCGCTGAAGTCGGGGATGCCGTAAGTGAGCAGCGAGTTCGACAGTTCCGGCAGGCCGGGCGGGATGGTCACGTTCCGCCGCCGCGCGTTCAACAGGCTCTCGATGTCGCGGCGCACGGAGAGCTTCAGTTCGCGGAGCATCTGCGACCGGTTCCGCGCCGGCTCCGCGCTCGCGCCGGGGTCGTCGTCGAGCAACCGGTCGAGGACCGACGGCACCAGCGGCTGATCGGAGCGGATGGCGGGCATATCTACTTCTTGCCCTCGATCTTCTCGATCTCCAAGATCGACTTGGAGGCATCGCCGACGAGGAACTCGCGCAGGCCGAGGCCGCGATACGGCTCCGTCTCGCCGCCGAGCCAGTCGGTGCGGCGGCCGAGTTTCACCGCGTCGTCGGGCGCGGCGTGCGAGCCGAAGTACAGCGCCGGGACGTACACCACGCCGTCCGGGCCGTCGGTCACGATGAGCCGCGCGGGCCGCCAGTAGAGGTCGCGCGCCCGCTCCGGCTTGTGGAACTCCAACAGCTCGATCGCTTCGAGCGGCACCCAGTAGTAGTTGCCGTTCGCGGTGATGACTTCGAGCACCGCGGCGGTGAGGTCGTCGAGGTCGCGCCAGTCGTCGAACGCGGTGCCGTCGCACGTGCCGGACACCACCGGCCGCCCGTCCTCGGCCGTCGCGAGCAGTTCCAGCGCCTCGGCGGGCTTGTTCTCGCGAAGGGGGATGAGCGCGCGCAGGCGCATCTTGAGCGACTCGGACGGCGGCGCGAGGAACTCCGGTACGCGGCCGTGCGCGAAGACCTCGCGCCGGGCCGTCTCGCCGCGGAGCAGTTGCCGGAACAGCGTGAGCGGAATGATGTCCGGCGCCTCCGGTGTGAACAGCACGTCGAGTTGCTTGTCGGCGCGCTCGAGGTCGCCGCTGAAGCAGCACAGTTCCGCGAGGAACAGTCGCTTGGCCCGATCCGTGGGCGCGTTGCGCACCTGGTCGAGCGCCGCGGTCACCGCGTCGCCGAGCTTGCCGGCCTTGTAGGCGTCAGAGGGTGTCATGGGTGGTCTCCTGAACCCCCCCCCAGCCCCCTCCCTGAAGGGAGGGGGAGCCAGATTTACTCCCCCTCCCTTCAGAGAGGGGGCTGGGGGGTGGGTTCTTTATGCGTCGGGCCTCGTACTCAACTGCGTCGTCAATCGGATGCCCGCCGACAACTGATCCAACTGGAAGTGCGGCCGGAGGAACACGGTACACTGGTAGCTGCCCGGCTTGCCGGGCGTCTCCCACACCGTCACCTTGCCCTCCCGCAGCGGGTAGCGGGCCTTCGTCTCGGCGCTGGCGTCGTCGTTACTCGCCACGTAGTTCCCGAGCCAGTCGGTGAGCAGGCGCTCCACGTCGGTCGGCGAGGTGAACGCGCCCACGCGGTCGCGCATAATCACCTTCAGGTAGTGGGCGAACCGCGACACGCACATCATGTAGTGCAGCATCGCCGACAGGCGCGCGTTCGCGGACGCGCCCTCCGTGTCGAACGCCTTCGGCTTCTGCGCGCTGGGCGTCGAGTAGAACGCGGCCTCCGGCACGCCGGGCATGTGGCAAAGGGGCACGAAGCCGAGGTCGCTCAGTTCCTTCTCGCGGCGGTCGGTCAGGTGCGCATCGACCACGCTGCGGCTCGTCTCGCCGCTCCCGGTGCCGTAACCCACCGACGGCAGCCCCGTCACGCGCCCGCCGTTGGTCGCGTCCGGGCGGGCGCCGCGCACGTCCGCCAGCCACGACGACTGCGCGAACGACCGCGCCACCACCGCCGCGAACGCGAAGCACGGGTTGCCCCACAGGTAGCCCTTGCGCGCCGGGTCGGCGGTGTCCTCCACGAACGCGAACCCGTGCCCGCCGCCGGGGTCGTCGCCGTACGGCCGCCGGTACAGCACCCGCGGCAGCAGCAGCCCGCTGAAGCGGGCGTCGTCGGTGTCGCGGAACGCGCGCCACTTCAAGTAGTCCAGTTGCGCGAAGGTTCTTTCCAAATCGAGCGGGATTTCCAACTCGGTGAACGCGTCGAGTTCGAGGAACCGCGGGTCGATGCCGGTGACGAACGGGGCGAACGCCGCCGCCGCCACACCGGAGATGCCGCGGAGGGCGGCGATGTCGTCGGTCGGGTGGTCCGGGTACGCGCGGTGCGTCACCTCGTAGTCGCCGATCAGCAGCCCGAACGGCTCGCCGCCGGGCGTGCCGAACTCCTCGTTGTACACCTTGCGGAAGAGCTGGCTCTGGTCGAACTCCAGCGCCCGATCCTGGTCGCGGACCAACTCCTTCCACGTCGCCGGCAGCACGCGGACCTTCACGTTCGCGCCGTCGGGCACCTGATCGACGAGGTACTTGAGGCCCCGCCACGACGCTTCGAGTTTCTGGAACGCGGGGTGGTGGAGGATCGCGTTCAACTGCGCATTCAGCAGTTCATCGACGCGGGCCACGTCGCGGTTGAGGGCGCGCGTGATCTTCCCCTTCAGGTCGCCGCCCCACGCGGCCGGGAGTTCGCCGAACCACTCGCGGAGGGCGTCGCCCACATCGGTCGAAGCGAGGAAGTTGTCGAGGCGGCCGGTCGCGGGCGGGGCGCGCCCGGCGGACGGCGCGTCGCCGGTGGCCGCGAGCGCCGCGTCGAGCAGCGACGGCACCGCGCCCGGCGCGGGCGGCGCGTCGGCATAGAGGGTCTCGTAGGTGAACGCGGTTTGGTTCATGTGTCCAGCAGATCAGAAGAAAAGAACCACAGATGACGCAGAGGACGCAGATCAAAACAGGAGCAGAATGCAGTGTTTGAAAACAACTCTGTCTTCGGTCTTGATCTGCGTCCTCTGCGTCATCTGTGGTTCTTTGTCTTCCCAATCACCCCAGCTTCGGGATGCGGGCGACCATGCGGAGCGAGGTGGTCAGCTCCTCGAACTGGAGCCACGGGCGCAGGTACGCGACCGCGTTGAACGACCCCGGCTTGCCGGGAATCTCCGCGACCGTCACCTTCGCCTCGGCCAGCGGGTACCGGGCCTTCATGTCCTGGCCCGCGTCCGGGTTCGAGTTCACGTAGTTCGCGATCCACCGGTTCAGCCACCCCTCGCAGTCCTTCACCTCCATGAACGAGCCGATCTTGTCGCGGGCCATCACCTTCAGGTAGTGGGCGATGCGGGAACTCGCCATGATGTACGGGAGCCGGGCCGAGATCGCGGCGTTCGCGGTCGCCTCCGGGCGGTCGTACTTCTTCGCCTTCTGCGCCGTCTGCGCGCCGAAGAACACCGCGTAGTCGGTGTTCTTGTAGTGGCACAGCGGGAGGAACCCCAGGTCGCTCAGTTCCTTCTCGCGGCGGTCGGTGATGCCGATCTCGGCCGGGCACTTCAGGTCCGCGGCCCCGTCGTCGCTCTTGAACACGTGCGCCGGCAGCCCCTCGACCTTGCCGCCGCCCTCCGCGCCGCGGATCGCCACGCACCAGCCGTACTTGGCGAACGCCTCGGTCAGTTTCGTGCCCATCACGTAGGCCGAGTTCATCCAGCAGTAGCTGCCGTGGTCCATCTCCTTCGCGGCGCCGGTCTTGTCGAACTCGCCCTCCTCGTACCCGAACGCCTCGACCGGCTTCGTGTTCGCGCCGTAGGGGAGCCGGGCCAGCACGCGGGGCATGGTGAGCGCCACGAACCGGGCGTCGTCCGACTCGCGGAACGACTTCCACTTCGCGTACTCGACCGAGTCGAAGATCTTGGCGAGGTCGCGCGGCTTGGACAGGTCGGTCCACCCGCCGTCGAACCCGAACAGTTTCGGGTCGCTCGCGGTGACGAACGGGCAGAACGCCGCCGCCGCCACGTTCGACATCTTCGACAGCAGTTCGAGGTCCTCCGGGTGGTTGGTGAACTCGTAGTCGCCGACGAGCGACCCGTACGGCTCGCCGCCGGGGGTGCCGAACTCGTTCTCGTACAGCTTCTTGAAGATCTGCGACTGGTCGAACTCGACCGCCTTGTCCACGTCCTTGAACAGCTCCTTCTTGGAGACGTTCAGCACCTTCAGCTTGAGGTTGGTGCTCGTCTCGGTGTTCATGACGAGGTGGTGCAGCCCGCGCCACGAGCCTTCCAGTTTGAGGAAGTCCGGGTGGTGCATCACGGCGTTCAGTTGCTTCGACACCGCGGCGTCGATGGCCTTGATCGCCTGGTTGATGGTGACGGTCACGTTCTTCGAGTACGTGACGGTGCCCTTGAGGGCTTCCTCGGCGAGGGTGCGGACGAGGTCCTCGGCCCGCGACCGCTCGGTCTGCTTGGTGGCGGTGAGCACCTGGTCGAGCAGGCTGCCCGCCTCGACGGTGGTGGTCGTCGCTCCGGCGGCCCCGGCGGCTTGTTGTTCGTTCGCCATTGGTATGAGTCCGTGTGTGGT
>JAYUBA010000975.1:0-4651 GCA_043741075.1 Frigoriglobus sp. | reverse complement strand
GGCGGGCATGTACCCGGTGCCCCACACGCGGGCGCCGCCGAACACCTGCCCGCCGCCCTCGGTGAACACCACGAACCCCGGCATGTTGCGGTTCACGCTGCCCAGGCCGTACAGCGCCCACGCGCCGAGGCTCGGCCGCCCCGCGAGCACGGAGCCGGTGTTCATCTGGCACACGCTGCCGACGTGGTTCAGCCCGTCGGCCCAGCACGCGCGGAGGAGCGTGAAGTCGTCGGCGCACTTCGCCATGTGCGGCAGCCAGTCGCTGAAGTCGAGGCCGCTTTTGCCGTGCTTGGCGAACTTCCGCTTGCTGGCGAGCAGGTTGTTCCCGCCGGTGCCCATCGGGGTGATGACCTTGCCGAAGCTCGCGGGCAGCGGCTTGCCGTGCTGCCGCGTCAGTTCCGGCTTGGGGTCGAACAGATCGACGTGGCTCGGCCCGCCCTCCATGAACAGGAAGATGACGCGCTTGGCCTTCGCGGGAAACTCCGGCTCCTTCGGCGCGAGCGGGTCGCCGGAGCGAGGGGCGTCAGCCCCCTGCGCGTCTTCTGCGGCGAGTGCGGCCAGCGCGAGTGCGCCGAACCCGCCCCCGGCGTTGCGGAGGAAGTCGCGCCGCGACGTGAACCGCGGAATGTGCCCGAATCTCGAACTCATAAGCCTTCCTCCTCACCCGCCCCATTCAGATACAGTGAAACGAACGCGCCGATCAACTCGCCCAGGACAACCCCGCAGACGAGTCCGCCCACCGCGTTGACCAGAAGGCCCCGGTGGATCGTGGTCCACGTGAACACCCAGTATGCCCCGCCGAACAAGAAGCCCACACAGCCGAGCCAGTGGGCAAACCGTCTCCGGACGCACAGCGCTGGGTTCGCCCGGACCGGAACTACGAGGACGAAGTGTCCCAGAACCGCGAGGGCACCCGTCGCGAAGAGTAACAGGCTCGCGAGGGCAAACTCGCCGCCCAGGGTTCCAGCCCCGCCCCACATCGGAATCCCTCAACCCGCGGACAGTACCCCGTTAGGAGTTCAACCGCATTGGGTGCGGGTTCGTCACCAATGCCGCATTAGTTCTTCGCGGGCTTCAGCTCGACCGTCGCGGTCTTGCCGGCGGTCACCTCCACGTCGGCGCGGAGGGCGCCGGCGCGGACCTGGTACTTGCCGGCCGGGACGTTGGCGATCATCGCCGTCCCGTCCTTCGACTCGCCCCGCAGGTCGAGGGAGAAGGCGAGGCGGTCGATGAACTGCTCGGGCGGCGGCGGGGTGCCGAGGTCGGTCGGTACGAGGTGGGCCTCCCGCTCGCCGGGCGGCAGCTTCACCGCCACCGCGCCGGCCTTCGACGCGTCGAGCGCGAGGTCCGCGGCCACCCGCCCGCCCCCAGGGACGGTCGCCCACGCCCACGCGGCCGGTCCGTCCTTGACCCGCGCGTAGACGAGGTAGCGGCCGGGCGGCAGGTTGGTGAAGTCGAACCGCGGGGTGAACTTCTCGCACCGGACGCTCGCCGTGCGCGGCGCGAACGTCGTGGACCGGCTCCCCCCGCCGTCGCCGTCGTCCCCGAACGGCAGCCCGCCGGCCCCGTCGGAGATGACCTTCTCGCCGACCAGAATACCGACGTACCCGACCGAGACCGACTGCCCCTTCTTCAGCGGCGGGGTGACCGACCCCTGAATGAACGGCACCTCCTCGTCGCCCGGCGGCTCGGACATCGCCCGCTTGCGCTCGAACGCGAACGTGCCGACCAGGTAGCTCCGCTCCGGCCCCGGCAGGCACAGGTAGACTTTGCCCATGCCCCGGCGCCCTTCTCCGCCTGACCCAGCGCCAGCGTCAGCGCGTACCCGTCGCTGACGAACGTCGTTTGCGGCAGGTCCTCCCCCTGCCGGGCGGAGACGTGCAGCGACGGGACGCCGTCGGTCCACTTCTTCTCCGGCCGGACGACCATTTTCAGCCCGCCGGCCGGGACCGCCTTGTCGAAGAACACGTCGATGTTCAGATCGGGGAAGAAGTCCTTACCCTGGCGGAAGCTGAGCTTATTCCCCTCCAGCTCGATGCGGTCGGGGGTGAACGGGCGGCCGGCGAGGCGGCCGGTGGCCGGCGCGGCCGGGAAGACGTGCCGGGCCGGGTCGAGTTCGTAGATGCTGTCGTCCAGGTGCGCGCCGGGCGGGTTGGCGCCGGGCGGGGTCGGCACGGCCGCCGGAGCCGGCGGGGCGCCGTCCGTCGGCTTGGAGCCGCACCCGACCGCGCCGAGCAGACTCACCAGACCGATCATCCCCAGAAGGCGACCGTGCATCATTGAAGTCCTCTGTCGGGTCAATCCACATACAGGAATTCGTTCAGGTTCAGCAGCGCGTGGCACAGGTCGATCACTGCTTCGGCGTCGGTGCCCTTGTGCCGCTTCAGGTAGCCGAGCACCGCGGCCCGCTCCTCGGTCGTCGGCGGGCGGCCGATGGCGAGCGCGAAGGCGCGGTCGGTCACCTTCTCGCGGTCGGTGCCGGCCTCCTTCGTCACGCGGTCCGCGAACGCCTTCGCGAAGCCCAGCACCACGGAGTCGTTCAGCAGCGTGAGCGCCTGCGGGGCGGTGGTCGTGGCGAAGCGGCGGGCGCACGTCTCGTTGCGGTCGGGCGCGTCGAACAGCGCGAACAGCGGGTAGCGCAGGTTCCGCTTCACGAACACGTACACGCTGCGGCGGTTCCGCTCCGCGGGGTCCGCCGACGGCTTCCACGCCGGGAACGTCTTCTGCAGCTCCGGCGGCAGGTCGGGGAACACGCCCGGCCCGCCGGCCGTCGGGTTTAACTGCCCGGACACGGCGAGCATCGCGTCCCGCAGCGCCTCGCCGTCGAGGCGGCGGCGCGGGTACTGCCACAGGAGCTTGTTGTCGGGGTCGGCCTTCACGCCGTCGTCCGCGCCGCGGGCCGACTGGCGATAGGCCGCGGAGGTCACGATGAGCCGGTGGATGTGCTTGAGGCTCCAATCGGAGCGGGGGGCGTAAGCCCCCTGTGCGCTGTCACCAGGGGGCTTACGCCCCCCGCTCGGCGACACGAACTCGCACGCGAGCCAGTTCAGCAGTTCCGGGTGCGTGGGCCGGTCGCCGGCCGCGCCGAAGTCGCTCGCCGTGCGGACGATGCCGTAGCCGAAGTGCTGCTGCCAGAGGCGGTTCACCAACACGCGGGCCGTCAGCGGGTTGTCCTTCGACGCGACCCAGTTCGCCAGCGCCGCCCGCCGGCCAGACGACGTGCCTTGCGGCTTCGCGTCGGCGTCGCGATCGGTGATGACGGCGATGAAGCCCGGCGCGAGTTCCTCGCCCGGCTTCCGCCAGTCGCCGCGCTTGAGCAACTTCGTCGGCGGCGGCGTGGGCAGGTCGGACATCGCCAGCGCCCGCGGCGGGTCGGCCGGCTTCTCCTTCGTCAGTTCCGCGAGCCTCGCCTTCAGCGCGTCGTACTGATCCTTCTCCGCGCCCTTGAAGCTCTTCGACACGTCGGCGTTCCGCCCGTACACCTGCTTCTCCACCAGTGCGCCGATCTGCTTTTCCAGCGGTGACCGCTTCTCGAACGGCACGTCGATGAGCCGCGCGTACTCCTCCGGGAACCGGCTCCGTTCCTTCGCCCGCACCTTGACGCGGTGCGGCTCCTCCATTTTCTTGATCGCGGTCCGGACCTCGGCCGTCTTCGCTTCCCATGCGGCCAACTTCTTCTCGTAAACGGCCCGCTCCGTTGGCGATAGCAGCGGCGGTTCGGTCGGCCAGAAGCCGGCGAAGAACGCTTGCATGCGGAAGTAGTCGCGCTGCGTAACGGGGTCGTACTTGTGGTCGTGGCAGCGGGCGCACCCGGCCGTCAGGCCGAGGAACGCGGCGGCCGTGGTGTCGGTGATGTCGGTGATGATCTCGTAGCGGCGCTGTTCCAGGTTGACCGCGTTGTACTCGTCCGGGAAGTGCCGGAGGAACCCGGTGGCAATCAGCGCGTCCGCGTCGTTGGGGAACAGTTCGTCGCCGGCCAGTTGTTCCTTCACGAAGCGGTCGAACGGCTTGTCCGCGTTGAACGACTTGATGACGTAGTCGCGGTACCGCCACGCGAGCGGGCGCGGGGCGTCGGAGTTGAACCCGTCGGTTTCCGCGAAGCGCACCAAGTCGAGCCAGAACAGCGCCTGGCGCTCTCCAAACTGCCCACTCGCGAGCAGCGTATCGACCACCTTCTCGTAGGCGTCGGGCGACGTGTCCGCGACGAACGCTTCGACCTGCTCCGGGGTCGGCGGCAGCCCGATCAGGTCGAAGTAGACGCGGCGGATGAGCGTGCGGCGGTCCGCTTCCGGCGCGAACGCGAGCTTCTGCTCGGTCAGTTTCGCGAGCAGGAACGCGTCGATTTCGTTCGTGATAGCCGTTCGCGGCTTCGCGAGTTGCGGAACCGCCGGCCGCGTGAAGGCGCGGAACGCCCAGTCGTCCGGCGGCGGCTCGACGGCCGGCGCGGGAAGCGCGAGTAGAGACAGGACCGCAGCGGCGGAAAGGCGGGGCAGCAGCCGCATCTCCGGCTCCTCGGGATAGAGGGAATCCTCAAGAAGCAATCTTACCGAACGGCGCGGCACCGCGAAACCGGAATCCCGCAATCTCGGAACCAGGGTCTCACGACCCTGGCTACCGACAATCGCCCTTCCAGGGCTTCGGAAGATTTAGC
>JAYUBA010000974.1:0-4670 GCA_043741075.1 Frigoriglobus sp. | reverse complement strand
TGCCGCACGACGACCCCACCCTGCTCTTCACCAACGCCGGCATGAACCAGTTCAAGCCGTACTTCCTCGGCACCGAAAAGCCGCCGCACGTCCGCGTCGCCAACACGCAGAAGTGCATCCGCGCCGGCGGCAAGCACAACGACCTCGACGACGTGGGCAAGGACACCTATCACCACACGTTCTTCGAGATGCTCGGTAACTGGAGCTTCGGCGATTACTTCAAGCAGGACGCGATCGCGTGGGCGTGGGAGCTGCTGACCGTCGTGTGGAAGCTGGACCCGACGCGGCTGCACGTCACCGTCTTCGAGGGCGACCCGGCCAACGGCATTCCGAAAGATGAGGAAGCGGCCGGCTTCTGGACGGCGGTGGGTGTGCCGGCGGCGCAGATCCACCTCGGCAACAAGAAGGACAACTTCTGGGAGATGGGCAACACCGGCCCGTGCGGCCCCTGCACCGAAGTTCACATCGACCGCACGCCGGACCGGAGCGGCGGGCCGCTCGTGAACGGCGGCACGGATAAGGTCATCGAAATCTGGAACCTCGTCTTCATCCAGTTCAACCGGAACGAGGATCAGAGCCTCACGCCGCTGCCGGCGCAGCACGTCGATACGGGCATGGGCTTCGAGCGGATTTGCGCGGTAATCCAGGGGAAGGACAGCGGGTACGACAAGAGCAATTACGACACGGACGTGTTCACGCCGATCTTCGCGGCGATCCAGAAGGTGACCGGTTGCGACACGCCTTACGGCGGCGTGCTCGAAGACCTGAAGGACACCGCGTACCGCGTCATCGCGGACCACATCCGCACGCTCACGTTCGCGCTCACCGACGGCGCGACCATCGGCAACGTCGGCCGCGACTACGTGCTGAAGCGCATCCTCCGCCGCGCCGAGCGGTACGGCTGGCAGCAACTCGGTGCTTCGGAACCCTTCTTGCACAAGTTGGTAGACACCGTTGTCTCGAACATGGGGGATGCTTTCTCTGAGTTGAAGCGCAACCCGGCCAAAGTACGCAACGCGATCTACGACGAAGAGGCTGCGTTTCTTCGAACCCTCGACCGAGGCATGAAGCTCTTCGTGGGCGCAGCAGGTCAAGCAATCGCATCTGCTCTTGCAGAGGCACGGGGGTGGAAAGCGGCAAAGGCGAACGTTGGTTACTTTGAAGCGGATAGATTCGCAGAAGGGCTGCCGCAATTCAGCTTCGTGCAGTTCGGTGACGACGGCTTACCGATGACAGCGGGCGAACGGTTTCCAAGCGGCCGAATCGCACAACTGGACTTCATTCGCAGTCAGTGCCGGGGCACTCCCTTCATCTCAGGGAAGCAAGCATTCGACCTGCACACAGAACAGGGTATTTTCATCGATCTCCTTGAGCAAATGGCAGGGGAGGCAGGTTTACTGGTTGATCGCGCCGAATATGAACGGCTGTTCAAGGAGTTCCAAGAACAATCTCGGCAAGGCGGGAAGAAGTTCGCGGTGACGGCCGTGAAGGGCGAACTCCCGCCCACCGATGATTCCGCGAAATACGACGCCGTTCTGATCTCAGCGAGGCTGCTCGGCTGGGTGAAGGACAACGCCGTCGTCACGTCGGGTAAGCTGACCGCGGGCGACACGGCCGCGCTGCTGCTCGACCACACCTGCTTCTACGGCGAGCAGGGCGGGCAGGTCGGCGACACCGGCACGCTTCGCACCCGCACCGCCGACTTCGACGTGGAAGACACGCAGCGCCTCGGCGACGCGGTGCTGCACGTCGGCACGCTCCACGAAGGCGAGTTGTCGGTCGGCGACACCGTCGAGGTGATGCAGACGACCGGCCGCCGCATCGACATCATGCGGAACCACACCGCCACGCACCTGCTAAACCTCGCGCTGCGTGAGGTTCTCGGCCACCACGTCGAGCAAAAAGGGTCGCTCGTCGATGAGCAGAAGACGCGCTTCGACTTCAGCCACGATAAGCCGATCACCGCGGAGGAGTTGCGCGAGATCGAGCGCCGCGTGAACCGGCAGATCGTGACCGACCAGCCCGTCGCGGCGGTCGTGATGTCACTGGCGAAGGCGAAGGAACTACCCGGCGTGCGGGCGGTGTTCGGCGAGAAGTACCCGGACCCGGTGCGCGTGGTGATGATCGGCGCGGAAACGCCCGACAAGCTGAACCAGGACAACTCCGTCGAGTTCTGCGGCGGCACGCACATGGACCGCACCGGCCGCATCGGCTACTTCAAGATTCTGTCGCAGGAGGGCGTGGCGAAGGGCATTCGGCGAATCACCGCGGTCACCGGCAAGCCGGCTTACGACGACGTTCAGACCCGCAGCGCGGTGGTGGACGACCTCGCGGCCAAGTTCCAGTGCCGCCCGGACGAACTGCCCACCCGCGTCGATGCTCTTCAGGACCAACTGAAGGCACTACAGGCGCAACTGAAGAAGGCGGTGGGTGCGGCGCTCACCGGCGTGGTCGATGAACTGATCGCGTCGGCCCCGGAGGTGGGCGGGGCGAAGATCGTGGTGGCGAAGCTCCCGGACGGCGCGAGCAACGACACCGTTCGCACCCAGATCGACCGCGTGCGTCAGAAGTGCCCGTCGGCGTTCGTGGTGTTCGGCTGGTCGGAAGGCGAGGGGCACGCGTCGATCATCGCGGCCGTTACGCCGGACCTGGTGAAGCGCGGGCTGAAGGCCGGGGACGTGGTGAAGCAGGTGGCCCCGGTGATCGGCGGCGGCGGCGGCGGCAAGCCGGACATGGCGCAGGCCGGCGGCAAGGAACCCGCGAAGCTGCCGGAGGCGCTTCAGAAGGCCGAGCGGTTGGGGCGCGAGTTGTTGGGGAAGTAAGAAAGAGAAGACCCCTCACCCGCGGCGAGGCGCCGCGACCTCGCCCCGCGAAGCGCGGGGCGAGGTGGGCACCACGCCGGTCCGATAAGCCTTACGCGACGTGAAGCCAAGCGGAGTCGCGGTGTCTTCACCTCGCCCCGGCTTTGCGGGGCGAGGTCGCGGCGCCTCGCCGCGGGTGAGGGGTCTCCGCTTCTACCCCTTCAACCGGCGCGCGAACGCCTCCATCCCGCGCGCATAGCCCCCCACCCACGCGGGCACCGGCTCGACGCGGTCGCGGAACTTCACCATCGCCGCCACCGCGTCCGCCGCGGTGTACGGCTCCGCGATCCCCTGCTGCGCGCGCAGGTGCGATTCCAGACCCGCGAGCGCGACCACCGCGGCCCCGAGCGCCGGGCCTTCGTCCGAAACGAGCCGTTCGAGCGGGCGGTTCAACACGCTGGCCAGGATTTCGCACATCAGCTTGCTGCGCGCCATCCCGCCGGAGACGGTGATGCGCGTCACGGTCTGGCCTGCGGCCTCGTGCTCGCGCACCGCCCGCGCCAGCAGGAACGCGAGCGCTTCGAGACACGCTCGCACCTTAATAGGGCGCTCAACCGGCTCCGCCGACGACCACTTCACCTGCGGCTTCTCGACCCCGACCGACGGCTCCGACAGCAGGAACGGCAGCACGCTCACCCCGTTGCACAACGGCGGCACCTTCGCGGCGTCGGCTTCCACCGTGAACCAGTCCTTGCCGGCGACGGTGTCCACGAACTGCGCGCCGTTGGAATAGCACCGCATCCAGAGGTACGGCCCCCAGTTGAGCTTCATGGCGTCGAGCGTGCCGGACCGCGGGAGGTGCGCCGACGACGAGTTCACCACCGCGGAGTTGCCGAGGATGATCGCGACCTGCCCGGCATCGACCGCCCCGCCGCCGATCAGCCCGGCCGCCTGATCGTCCACCGTGGGAAACACGAGCGGCCGGCAGTAAGCGGGGAGTTCGGCGCCGAGCGCGACCGATTCGGAGAGCGGGCCGATCGGCTCGTTCATGTCGATGATGTTCGGGAGGCAGTCCCACGCGAGTTCGCGGTATTCCGGTTTCGCGAGCGCGTCGAGCATCTCTTTCCGCCACTGGTTCGTGCGCAGGTCCATCATTCCGGTCGAAGCGGCCGACGACACGCTCGTGCAGTCGAAGCGCCCCGTGAGGTAACCGGCCGCGAGCGGTCCGTGCGGAAGAATGAAGTCCGTCCGCTTCCAGTCGGCTTCGCTGAGCGTGTGTTCGTCCTTCACCAGATGGGAGAGCGAGTAGCGGACGGCCCACGGCCCGCCGGTCAGTTCCCTCGCCCGCTCCTGCCCGCCGAGACGCTTCAGCCCCTCCGCGTGGTACTCCGCGAGCGTCTGATCGTTCCAGCAGATCGCCCGCCGCACTTGGTTTCCACGCCACTCGATCCGTCCGGCGGTGTGGTGCGTGGCCGATATGCCGCACGCGCCGCTGCTCCACTCCGCGATCCGGCCGGTGTCCTCCATCGCGGAGGAAAGGGCGCGCACGCACGCCCGGGCCTGCCCTTCGAGTTGCATCAAGTTGAGTTCGGACACGCCGCCTTCGGTCCACAGGTCGGTGGGCAACCGCACCTGCGCGACCGTGGCCCCGACCAGGCTGAACGCGAGGGCTTTGACGCCCCCGGTGCTGAAGTCGAAGCCGACGATGACGGCGTCCCGGTGGACGCAGCGGAGCGGTTCGGGCATGGGAGAGGCTCCTCGGTGTGCGGTGGTGAGAGTTTCGCCGCAATGGGGGCGTTCTTCAAGGTCTGATTGGCGAGCGGCGCGGCGTACGCCCGCCGGTTCTTTGGGATGCACCGGCGGGCGTAC
>JAYUBA010000973.1:0-4674 GCA_043741075.1 Frigoriglobus sp. | reverse complement strand
GCTGCTCCATCTCCGCCTGCGTCTCGAGCACCACCTCTTCGATGCGGCTGGGGTGAATGCGGCCGTCCTGGATGAGCTTGGTGAGCGCGAGCCGCGCGACCTCGCGGCGGACGTTGTCGAACGCCGACACGATCACCACGCCGGGCGTGTCGTCCACGATCACGTCCACCCCGGTCAGCTTCTCGAAGGTGCGGATGTTCCGCCCCTCGCGGCCGATGATGCGGCCCTTCATGTCGTCGGACGGGATGTCCACCGTGCTCACCGTCATGCCCGATGTCTGGTCGGCCGCGTACCGCTGGATGGCGACGGTCACGATCTCCCGCGCCCGCGTTTCGGCGTGTTGCTTCAGCCGCTCCTCGTGCTGCCGAATCTTGCCCGCGACCTCGTCGGCCAGTTCGCGGCCGAGGCGGTCGAGCAGCATCGCCTCGGCCGCCTCCCGCGACAGGCCGGTGATCTCGTGCAGCTTCTTCGTTTCCGCTCCGATCAGTTCGTCGATGTGCTTCGCCCTCTTTTCCAGCGCCTCCTTGCGGTCGGCGAGTTTCTCCTTCTCGGTGTCGAGGTGCTTGTCCTTGCGGGCGAATTCCCGCTGCTGCTGCTCGGCCGCGTCCTCGCGCTTCTCGACCCGGCGCTCGTGCTCGCGGAGTTCGGCGCGGGCGGCGTCCATCTCGCGGGTGAGTTCCTCGCGCCGCCGGACCGTGTCGTCGCGGGCCTTCAGCTCGGCCTCGCGGACGATCTGATCGGCGTCGCGCCGGGACTGCTCGACGAGTTCGTGCCCGCGGGCCTCGGTGCGGCGGGCGGCCTCGGCGTCGAGTGCGGGATCGCGGTCGGGCGGGGCGGGCGGGGCGAGTCGGCGGACGACGAGGTAAGTGCCGCCGATACCGAACAGTGCGGCGGCGGCGATTAGCCCGCCGGCGAGTAGCGGTTCCATGAAAGGGCCACTCCAAACGGCGGCCCGTCGCGAGCTTCGGCAGAGGGGACGAACTGCCACCGGCGCGGTGCGACGGGCGAACCGGTATCTTTAAGTAGGATTAACGAGCAACCGTCCGTGGGGCCGGCGGCGGGACGACCGCGACCGGCGATATCCCGCCCGACACATCCTGATCGGGCGGGGCTTTGCGGTATTATGGTGGGCGCGAAGTTCCTCTTCAACGGAATTGGCTGTACCCGGCCGGGTGCAATCCAGCACCAATGACGAATCCCGTGTACGCGCCAGCACGCTGCGGGGCAATTCATGGTGGAGACACGAACCCAGGAGGCGCGGTGAACGCGACCATTGCCCGAATCCGGCGGCTGACCGCCGACGCGCTCCCCGCGGGCGACGGCCCGCTGCTCGACGCGTTCCTGGCCGGCGATCAGACCGCCTTCGCGGCGCTCGTCCGCCGGCACGCCGGGCCGGTGTTCGCCACCTGCCGGCGCGTGTTGCGGCACCAGCAGGACGCGGAGGACGCGTTCCAGGCCACGTTCCTCGTGCTCGCGCGCCGCGCCGCCGACGTGTGGCCCCGCGAAGCGGTCGGGTCGTGGCTGTTCGGCGTCGCGCATCGCGTCGCACTCAAGGCGCGTGCGGTGCGCAGCCGGCGGGCGGTGCGCGAGCAGCCACTGGAAGAGGTCGCGAGCGCGGAGCGGCCCGCGCCCGATTTCGACCTGGCGGAAGCGGTTCACCGCGCGGTGCTGAAGCTGCCGGAGGTGTACCGCGCGGCAGTGGTGGCGTGCGACCTCGAAGGGCTGAGTCGGAAGGAAGCCGCGGAGCGCCTGGGTTGGACCGAGGGCACGCTCTCCGGCCGGTTGGCCCGCGCCCGCGACCTGCTCTCGCGCCGGCTGCGGCGGTCGGGCCTATCGCTCCCCGCCGGCCTTGTAGCGCTCGCGACGACCGACGGCGCCTCCGCGGCGACGGTTCAGACCACGATCGATCTCGCGACCGGGACTGCGGCGACTGCGCCCGCGGCGGTCGCGGCACTTACCGAAGGGGTGGTACGAAGCATGGCACTTTTGAAACTCAAGGCAATGGCTGGGGCCGTGTTCACCGCGTGCGCGCTCGGGTTCGGCGCGTTCGCCGCGACCGGCGTTGGCACAGGTGGAGATCAGCCGGGGCAGAAGCAGTCACAGACGCAAGGGTCGGCCGGCGCGGCAAAGGTCGATGCGCCGGCGAAGACTGTTCCGCCCGCAGAGGGGGCCGTCCGTCCAGGGCCGCGCACTGAACTCGCCCGGCAGGAGCTGGAAGTCCTCCTTCAGGAGATCGAGTTCGCGGCCGTCGCGGGGAAACTGGACAAGGGCGCGTTGGATCGGCTCCGCGGACGGCTCCGGGCCGCCGACCGGTTGCTCGATCCGAACGACTTGGCGCTCGAAGTGAAACGGCCCGCGAGCTCGGTCACCGATCGCGACCGGCTACAGGGGACGTGGCGCGTCGTGGCACTTACCGAGGGCGGGAAGACCACACCCACGAACTTGAAAGACCCGTGGGTCGTCGAGGTCACGAGTCGAATCATTCGGATGCCTTATCTGGAGACCGAGGGCGGGTGGAAGCAGCGCGAGTACGTGTTCGGGGTGAACGAGGCCCAGTCGCCCCGAACCATCGACCTGGTCGCGCCGAACAAGCCGGTCGGTTACGGCATCTACGAGTTCACCGCGCCCGCGAAGACGTGCATGTCGTGCCACGAGACGACGACGAAGCAACCGGCGGTGTGGGCACTGGGTCTGAAGCCCGCGCCCAACATGATCGGACTGTGCGGTCCCGGCCTCAAGACGGTCGATCTCGGCGTTCGGCTCGCGGTGTCGATCGACGGCACGCGCCCGGTGAAGTTCGGCGGCCCCGGCGTGATCGTGTTCGAGATGAAGCGCCCTGACACCGGCCCGACGAATGTTGCGGAGGCCACGCTCGCCGTCCAACGTGCAAAGCTTCTGAGGCAAGAGGCCGAGGCCCAATTCGAGGCCGCCCGCGCTCAACTGGAAGTGGCCGCCAAGAAGGCGGAGGTGGCGCGGCAGAACCTCGGGCTGGCCGAAAGCGCCCTCGTCCAGTTGGAGAAGCCGCCCGCCCCGCCCGCGAAAGACGGTCCGGTATTCACCGTTCACGTCCGCACGCTCACCGCCGCCGAGAAGTTGATTCGCGTGAAGGCCACCGGCAACGAGACCGTCTTAGACGCGCTGGAGTATGTGGCCGACGACGCGTTGCTGAAGTCCGAAGGTGTGAGCTCATGGGTGGTACGCGGCAAGACCGTGCTGCCGGTCGATCTGCCGGGTCTTCTGAAGCACGGTAAGACGACGACTAACTACCAACTCTTCGCCGGCGACCTGCTCTTCGTTCAGGTGAAGCCCGCGAAGTAGGACAGGCTTCCAGCCTGTCCGATCAAGATCAAGATCAAGGACAGGCTGGAAGCCTGTCCTACCCCTTGATGACGCCCAGCGGGCGCATCCGGGCGACGCGGCGCGACAGGTCCGCGTCGTGGACCGCCTCCACCACGTCGTCCACGTTCTTGTACGCCTTCGGCTGCTCCTCCGCGAGGCCGTGCCGGCTCGACGACATCGCGATCACGCCCTTCTGTTCCAGTTCCTTGTCGATCTTCCGGCCGACGCCGTCGAGCTTGGCGGCGGTGCGGCTCATCGCGCGCCCCGCGCCGTGGCAGGTGGTGCCGAAGGTCTTCTCCATCGCGCCCGGCGCGCCGACCAGCACCCACGACGCGCGGCCCATGTCGCCGGGGATAATCACCGGCTGCCCGACGGCGCGGAACGCCTCCGGCACCTCCGGGTGACCCGCCGGGAACGCCCGCGTCGCGCCCTTCCGATGCACCCACACCTTCTTCTTCTTCCCCTCGACGGTGTGTTCCTCCAGCTTCGCGATGTTGTGCGCCACGTCGTACAGTTGCTCCATACCGAGGTCTTCCCACGACTGCCCGAAGACCTCCGCGAACACTTCGCGCGCCTGGTGCATGAGCAATTGGCGGTTGCAGAAGCCGTAGTTCGCGGCGGCCCGCATCGCGGCGATGTACTTGCGGCCTTCGGGCGAATCGGCGGGCGCGCACGCGAGTTGCCGGTCCGGTAGCTCGAACCCGTACTTCGCGGGGCAGTTGCGGAACGACGCGAGCGAGTCGTCGCACACCTGATAGCCCAAGCCGCGGCTCCCGGAGTGAATCATCACGCATACTTGATTGAGTTCGAGGCCGAACGCCTTCGCCACGTCCGCATCGAAGACGCTATCCACGACCTGCACTTCGAGGAAGTGGTTGCCGCTGCCGAGCGTGCCGCACTGTTCCGCGCCGCGCTTCACCGCGTGGTCGGACACCTGGTGCGGGTCGCCGCCGTCGATGTGGCCGTTGGCCTCGGTGTGGTCGAGGTCGCGCGAAACGCCCAGCCCGCGGTCGATGACGAACCGCGGCCCCTCGCCCATGAGTCGCCGCGTCTCGACGGCGTCGAACTTGTACTTCCCGGTGCGACCCACCCCGCTCGGAACGGTGTGGAACAGCGCCTTCACCAGCTCCTTCATGCGGTGCTTCACGTCTTCCAGGAAGAGGTTCGTCTTCACCAGCCGGACGCCACAGTTGATGTCGTACCCCACGCCGCCGGGGGAGATGACGCCGCCTTCTTCGGGGTCGGTGGCGCAGACGCCGCCGATGCAGAACCCGTAGCCCCAGTGGATGTCCGGCATCGCGATGCTCGCGACCTGGATGCCCGGCAGCATGGCGA
>JAYUBA010000972.1:0-4675 GCA_043741075.1 Frigoriglobus sp. | reverse complement strand
TCGACGAGCGCTGGCTCCTGCGCTGACGCTTCGGGTAGGATCACGGGCGGTATGCAATCGTTCGGGAGGCCCCATGTTCTCCCTCGTCACTCGCGGCGGCTCCGTTACCCGGCGCGAACTCCTTACGGCCGGCGGGCTGACCGCGCTCGGGCTGACCGCGGGCGACCTGACCCGACTCCGCGCGTCCGCGCCCGCCGACAAGCGGCGCGCCCATTCGTGCGTGTTCCTGTTCCTCTTCGGCGGGCCGAGCCAGATCGACCTCTGGGACATGAAGCCGGACGCGCCCGATAACGTCCGCGGCGAGTTCACCCCGACGAAGACCGCGGTGCCGGGCGTTCACGTGTGCGAACACCTACCGGGGCTGGGCAAGGTACTCGACAAGGTGTGCCTCGTCCGGTCGATGACGCACCGGATGAACGTCCACGGTCCCGCGTGCAGCGAGGTGTTCAGCGGGCGCCCGTACTTCATGGCACCGATCACCGACCAGGCGAGCCGCGAGGACTGGCCGTCGCTCTCGTCGATGGTCGCCCGGTACGGCCGCGCGGGCGGCGCGGTGCCGCGGTCGGTCGTGCTGCCGTGGCACCTCCAGTTCCCCGGCCAGTCGAAGCGGATCGCGGGGCAGACCGGCGGGCGCATGGGCGAGCGGCACAACGCGTTCCTCGTGGACGGCGACCTCGGCAACACGGACTATGTGATTGAAGGGCTGGACCTGCCGGAGAGCGTGCCGGGCGACCGGCTCGCGGGCCGGCGCACGCTCCTCGACCGCATGGAGAGGGGTTCGGCCGTCCGGCCGCCCGCGGAGGGGTTCGACGGCGACCGCCGCGCGGTGTTCGACCTGCTCGGCAACCGCGCCGGCGACACGTTCGACCTCCGCCGCGAACCGGACCGCGTGCGGGAGAAGTACGGGCGCACCACCGTCGGGCAGAGTTTGCTCCTCGCGCGGCGGTTGGTCGAGGCGG
The DNA here is from genome assembly GCA_043741075.1 of Frigoriglobus sp. Lineage (GTDB taxonomy): Bacteria > Planctomycetota > Planctomycetia > Gemmatales > Gemmataceae > Gemmata. The sequence goes on along the minus strand of JAYUBA010000972.1, from coordinate 3,716 downwards.
GCGTCTCGCTCGTCACGGTGAACTGGCAGGACGAGACGAAGATCGACGGCACGAACACCTGCTGGGACACGCACCAGGATAACTTCGCCAAGCTGAAGACACTGCTGTGCCCGATCCTCGACCGGGCGTTCCCCGCGTTCATCGAAGACTTACACGACCGCGGGCTGCTCGAAACGACGCTGGTGGTCGCGGTGGGCGAGTTCGGCCGCACGCCGAAGATCGGTCAGTTCACCCAGAGCACCAACACGCGGAAGACCGGGCGCGACCACTGGCCGCACGCGTTCACCGCGCTCGTCGCGGGCGGCGGCGTGACGGGCGGGCGCGCGTACGGCGCGACGACGCGCGACGCCGGGTACGTGACCGACGACCCGGTGACGCCGGCCGACCTGTCCGCGACGATCCTGCACCACCTCGGCGTCGATCACCGGCGCGAATACGAAGACGAGTTCCAGCGGCTCCGGCACCGGCTCAGCGACGGCGCGCCGATCCGCGAACTGGGTTGAGGGCGGAAGATCGTGGCCAAAGTGAACTTCGTAAATCAGGCCAACAGGTCGCCTACCACTTCGGCGCGTTTGACCGCGACATCGGTCAGCGTGTCGTGGGGTGGTCACTTGGGGCGAACCGGCGCGACGATCCGCGACGGCCGCGCCTTGTCGTGGTGAACGGTGTTCGTCGCGACCACCGCCTTTTCGGGGGAGTCGAGCGCGAGCGGGTCGCCCGTGTTCGGGTTCGGCTCGTAGAACGGCGCGCCCGTGCTCGCGACCGTCACGCGAATGCGGTGCCCCGTGTTGAAGACGAGGCTCGTCCAGCCCACGTCGAAGTTCACCGCGTACACCTTGCCCGGCTCCATGAGCACTTCCTTCTCGTACCCCTCGCGGTAGCGGGCGCGGCGCACGGAGTCCATCACCAGCACCGAGCGCCCGTCCGGGTACACGTCACACACGCGGACGATGAAGTCGGTGTCCTTCGCGCTCGACGAGACGAACAGTTCCGCCTTCACGTTGCCGGTCCACTCCATCGGTTCTGTCAACACGTCCGTTGTGAACGTTCGCACGTCGGCCTGCTTCTCGAAGCCGCGCGCGTCCTTCGCACCGGGGAACCCGCGGGCGGGGATCGTCGCCGGCTTCTTCGGGTCGGCGACGAACGACGTGGACGACTTCTCCTGGGCGGGCGCTTTCGTGGAGAGCGTACCACCGTCGCGGAGGTAGAAGGGCGTGGCGTCGGCTTTCAGGGGCCAGTCGTTTGCGGTGCGCCACACGTTGCCCGGCGCGTCCTTCTCGCCCACCGCGCCCATCACATAGTAGCGCACCGTCGGGTCTTTCGTCACGCCGTTGTCTTTCCCTTTCAGGTGGTAGTCGAACCAGCGGATCATGTGAGCTTCGGTGTCGAACTTCGCGTTCTCCGGGTATGTCAGGTCGCCGGTCGTGTTCGTGTTCTTGAACCGGCCGTGGAGCCACGGGCCGATGAGCAGTTGCTGCTTGCCGCGCGAGTTCGGCCCGCCCTTGTGCTGCCGCCCGACGTAGCTGTCGATGCTCCCGACACACATGAAGTCGTACCAACTGCCCACGGTGAAGCACGGCACGTCCATCTTGTCGAAGTGCTTCGTGCAGTCCTCCGCGGCCCAGTAGTCGTCGTAGGTCGGGTGCGCGAACCACTCCTTCAGCAGCGCGCGGTTGTGTTCGGGCACGCGGGCCACGGCGTCCATCGTCTTGAAGCGCTCCGGCCGCGTGGTGCCGCCGATGCGGTAGCCCTCGTGGTAGAGGCTCAGCCCGGTGTCGATCATGTACTGCGCCTTCAGCGCCGGCGGCCTCGTGACCGCGAGGAAGTTCTGCGCGAACCCGGCCTGCGAGCTGCCGAACGTGCCGACCTTGCCCGTACTCCACGGCTGTTTCGCGAGCCACTCCACGGTGTCGAACCCGTCCTTCTGCTCGCCCCAGCCGAGCGCGCGGTAGCCGACCCACGTCCCTTCGGACTTGCCCGCGCCGCGGAAGTTCTGCGCCGCGACCACGTACCCGCCCTCCGCGAGTTTCGCGAAGCTCTTGCGCGTGGCCGCGGCGGACAGGTCCGCGTAGCGCTGTTCGAGGAGCACCGGCCACGGGCCTTTGCCCGGCGGGAAGTAGAGGTACACGGACAGCTTCGTGCCGTCGCGCATCGGCACCATCTCGTGCTTCTCGGTGACCGCGCCGAGATCGACCGGCGGGTGTGCGCGAAGCGCCGCGGCGGAGAGAAACAGGAAGCAGAGGGAGAAGAAGTTGCGCATGGCAACACCTGAGTTGTTTCGGAGGCGAGCGGCGCGGCGTAAGCCCGCCGGTTCTTCACGTCGAATTCTTCACGTCGAAAATCACCGGCGGGCTTACGCCGCGCCGCTCATAGGGCGAATCCCATGCACCCACTGTCCCGCCGCCAACTCCTCCGCGACGGCACCTTCGGCGTCGGCTCGGTCGCGCTCGCGTACCTGCTCCACCAGGAGCGGTTGCTCGCCGAGCCGGCCAAGCCGGACCTCGAACGCAAGCACTTCGACCTGAAGCCCAAGATGCCGCACTTCGCGCCGAAGGCCAAGGCGATGATCTCGCTGTTCATGCAGGGCGGGCCGTCGCACGTCGATCTCCTCGACCCCAAGCCGAAGCTCACCGAACTCGACGGCAAGCCGTTCCCCGGCACCATCAAGTTCGACAACGCCGCCCAGGCCAGTTCCAAGGTACTCGGCTCGCCGTGGGCGTTCGCCAAACGCGGGCAGTGCGGTACGGAAGTGTCGGAACTACTGCCGCACCTCGCGCGAATCATCGACGACGTGACCGTGGTCCGGTCGATGCACACGGACGTGAACAACCACGTGCAGTCGATTCACGCGCTGAACACCGGCCGCACCGTGTCCGGGCACCCGGTCGTCGGGAGTTGGCTGTGCTACGGCCTCGGCTGCGAGTCGCAGGAACTGCCCGCGTTCGTCGCGCTGCCGGACCCGGCCAGCCAGCCGGTGAGCGGCGTCGAACACTGGTCGAACGGGTGGCTGCCGTCGGTCTACCAGGGCACCGTGATCCGGTCGCGCGAGCCGCGCATTCCCAATCTCGACCCGCCGCCGCACCTCAAGGGCGCGCCGCAGGCCGAGCTACTGAAGTACCTCGACGGGCTGAACCGCGACCACCTCGCAGCGCACCCCGGCGAACTCGACCTCGAAGCCCGCATCGCCGGCTACGAACTCGCCGCGAAGATGCAGACCGCGGCGAAGGAGGCGCTCGATCTCACCCGCGAAACGCACAAGACGAAGGCGATGTACGGCCTCGACGACCCCGCGACGGCCGAGTACGGCACCCGGTGCCTGATCGCCCGCCGGCTGGTCGAACGCGGCGTGCGGTTCGTGCAATTGTTCACGAGCGACCAGCAGTGGGACACCCACGGCTCCCTTCGCACCAGCCTCCCGGCCGTTTGTAGGAAAACCGACAAGCCGGCCGCGGCGCTGGTCACGGACTTGAAGCAACGCGGCCTGCTCGACAGCACGCTCGTAACGTGGGGCGGCGAGATGGGTCGGTTACCCGTCGTTCAGAACGACGCCGGCCCGGCGAAGGTCGGCCGCGACCACAACACCTACGGCTTCACATGGTGGTTCGCCGGCGGCGGGTTCAAGGCCGGCGTCGCTTACGGCACCACCGACGAGTTCGGGCACCACGCGATCGAGAACAAGGTGTCGCAGCACGACCTTCACGCCACGCTGCTGCACC
>JAYUBA010000971.1:0-4688 GCA_043741075.1 Frigoriglobus sp. | reverse complement strand
TCCCCCGGCCTACGCCCGGCTGGCGTTCGTCTTCAGTTCGGCAATGGACTCGTCGAGCAGGTCGTACTGATTCTGGATCGACACCTGCTGGCGGATGGCCTTGGAGGCGATCAGCACGGCGAGTTCCACCGCCTGCTGCTGCACTTCCTTGGTCATCGCCTCTTGCTTCGAGGCGGTTTCGCGCTTGGCCCGTTCGCGCTCGACCTCTGCGTCCTTCACGCCCGCTTCGCGCTGTTCCGCCCGGAGCGCCTCGGCGTCCTTACGGGCCTCGTCCAGGATCGCCTTCGCCTGCTGCGCGGCCTCGGCCAGTTGCTTCTTCGCGTCGGCCAACCGCGACTCCGCCTCGGCGCGATCCTGCTTCGCCTGAGCCAGCGCCGAGAGGATGTTCGCCTCACGCTTCTCCAGGCCGCTCTTGATGTGCGGCCACGCGAACTTCGAGAGTACGAACATCAGGATGCCGAAGACGACCAGCGTGTAGATGCCGAGGTCGTACCGCTTGATGCCGGTGAAATCGAGTCCGCCCTTCTTCTCGCCGGCGTGCGCGTCGCCGGCGGCCAGCACCGGAACGGCGAACACGAGTACGGCCAGCACAGTCAGAGCAAGCGCCCTGTAGTCGAACGCGGATCGCATGGGGGGTTCACCTCTCAACAGCCCGGCGGTTGCAACCGCCGGGGCGGGACAATCACAGGAACAGCAGCGCCAAACAGAGCACCAGCGCGATGATCCCGGCCCCTTCGACCAGACCCGCGAGGATGAACATCGCGCCCTGGATGGCCCCCGCCTGTTCCGGCTGGCGGGCGATCCCCGCGAGCGCGGAGTGCCCGATCAGGCCGATGCCGATGCCGATGCCGACGATCGCCAGCCCCATCCCGATCCCGGCCCCCACGCCGGCATAAGCCCCGGCGTTCTCGGCCGCGAACAGCGGGGCGGCCGTGGCGAGCAGACCAAGAATGGCGAGCAACAGCACATTTGCGAATCGCATCGTCGTGAACCTCCGAGTCGGTTTAAGGTCGGTGAATGCTTTCGGTCGGCCGCGGTTCGATCAGTGCGGCGGATGTTTCGCCAGGCCAATGAACACGGATGTCAGGAACGTGAAGATGAACGCCTGAAGCCCCGCGATGAACAGTTCCAACAGGCTCAGCGCGACTACGAGCGCGACGCTGAAGACCGTCATCACGAACCACATCACGTCCTGCAAGAATCCGCCCTGCTTCTTCACGAATGCGACCTGATACGCGGGGTCGGCCACCAGCGCGATGAAGAACAGGATCATGAACAGAACCGTGTGCCCGGCCAGCATATTGGCGAACAACCGCACGGCCAGCACGCCGGCCCGGATGAACGCGGTCATGTATTCGAGGATCGCCATGCCGAACGTCAGCACCTTGGCGAAGAGCTGCATCCCGGCCCCGCCCTCGATGTGGATCTGCGGGATGAACGTCTTCAGGTACTTCTCGCCGCCCATCTCCGAGAGGCCCGACGCGTGGATCACCACGAAACTCACCAGCGCTAACGCGCCGGTCACCATGATCGACGCCGTCGGCGACCCCAGGAACGGGATCATGCCGACGAGGTTCATCGCGAAGACGAACAGGAACAGCGTGGTCAGGTACGGCAGGTACTTGTCCGCACCGTGGTGCCCGATGCCGGGGATCGCGATCTTGTCGCGGACGAAGAACAGCAGGCTCTCCATCGCGTTCCAGAGCTTGCCCTTCGGCGGCTCTCCGCTCGCCATCTTGCGGCCGAGCCAAATCATCGCGACCGCGACCGCGACGGCGCAGATCGTGATGAGGATGATGAACTTGAGGGGGATGCCGCCGACTTCGAGGCCGTGAACGGTTAGCCCGGTCGTCGGGAGAATCTCGATGTGGTTGTCATCGACGACGTGGCTGAACGGGTCGATCTTCTTCGCCATCGCCACACCTCGCCTGCTGCGATCACCGAGGACTCACACGCCCGCCGTCCGATTTTCCCGCGAGTAGCACCGTCTCGGTCACGAGCGTCGTCAGGTAAACGCCGAGCACCCATCCCCAGTAACTGATCGGGTCCGCGTGGAACGTCGGCCGACTCAGCAGGAACACCAGAACCGCACCGCCGAAGCCGACCGCCAACCGCACCGCCGTCCCCACGCCCAGCGCCAGCAGCGGACCGAAGATGGACGTTCGCGAAAGCCGGTGGGCCGACACGAGCGTGACCAACCCCGGCGGCACCACCAACGCGACCGCCACGCCTGCACACAACCACTGGTACTCGCCCCGCCACAACCCCAGCGGGATCGCGAAAGCCACCGCGAGCAGGACCGGCACGCCCAGAAGGATCGCGGCCCGCCGGATCACGGCGTCCCTCCCTCTTTCCGCTCGTCGCGCGTCGGGTCCGGCTTCTTCTGGGCCAGCGCTTGCGACATCTGCACCAGGTGGAAGAACGCCACCGCAAGCCCCAGAAGCGTTAGCCCGATCGTGAACCCCGGCATCGTCCCCAAACTGAAGTCCAAAAGCAGACCCAAAAGTGTGAACGAAACCATCTCCGATCCGGCGACCATCAGGCCGATCGGCATTCGACGCCCGGACGACGGTTGGTCGGCCGGCATGGCATCACTCGCACCTGGTTTGTGGGACGAAGGCGTATTGTGAGTAAGTCGGTGGCAAAGTCAATCCGCATCTCGTGAAATAATTCACAAGCCCACATCGCGTCGAAGGAACCGCCTGAACCGGAACAGTTTCCGGAGCGAACTCGACGCTTGGGTGCGAGCTATCTGTAGTGAATTCGACGAAGCGAGCGTCTCCCCTATGCACGGTTCTTGTGCAACCAACTTCGGGTTATAACCCCGCGGGGGCGAAGATCAGGTGCCGAAACCGTGTGCGGCGAGCAAATTACATTGACAGGCATGGCAGCGTTTCCCTAAGATGAATAACGAGTTAGGAATACCAGTTACGTCAATCGCTCGAGCGACCAGCTACCAACCGCTTCTCCGGTTTCGCGATTCGTCGCGACACCACCCTTTGCCCTGGACGGCACCCCGGTTGGAGCGTAACCGCTCGTCTGATTTCGAGTTGCGGCTCGGAGTCGCCCACCCACACCTCGAACCCGTTCGACGTGGGTGTGCTGCCCGGACATTCCCGCCCCTACAATGTGGGGCCGGGACCGCTCGACCCGCCGGGACGGAACCCGGAGCCGTAACACCCCAGCAGGGATGCTTACCGAGACCGTTCCACAACCCGCGCCTCGGCACGGGGGGAGTGGCCTGCCGATGAAAACTGCTGGCTCGTTGAGCGACCGGTCCAAGACGGAACTGGCAAATCTGGCCCGGAGTCGCGGCATCCGCGGCTGGGAGTCGATGGACAAAGTCGCGCTCGTGCGGGCGCTCTCCCGGCCCACCGGCCCCGCGGTGACGGCGGGCGCGAAGCCCGCCAAGTCCGCGGCGAAGGCGACCCGGCCGGTCGCGAAAACTTCGACCAAGGTCGTGAGCAAGCCCGCCCAGGCGAAGCCGGCCGCGCCCCGCATCACCCGCCCGAACGCACCGCCGCCGAAGCCGGCCGTGAAGGTCGCGGCGAAGGGTATGAAGCCGGTCGTGGCACCCACGGTTGCGAAGCCGCCGGTGGCCCCGGCACCGCGGCCCGCCGTTCCCGCGCCCGTCGCCGCCAAGCCCGCTACGCCCCTGCCGGTCCCGACCGCGAACGGTTCGCACAGGCCTGCGGCGAGCGCCGTCGCCACGAAGCTGCCTACCAAGCCGCTGGTTGCCAAGCCCGCCCCGATCGCACCCGTCAAAGTGGTGACGAAGCCGGTTTCCGCGCGCGAACCGATGAAGGACATTTCCGTCCGGTCGTCGGTCCCGATGACCAAGGATCGCGTCCTGCTGGCCGTCTCGAACCCGTACTGGTTGAACGCGTACTGGGAACTCTCGCCGCACTCGGTGCAGCGGGCCGAGGCCGCGCTCCGGCAGGACTGGCACGGCGCGCGGATGATTATCCGCCTGTTCGACGTGACCAGCGTGGACACCACTAGCACGTCCGAGACGCCGGTCAAGGACATCATCATCCGCGGCCCCGGTCAGAACTGGTACATCGACGTGCCGCAGCCGCCGCGCATGTACCGGGCGGACATCGGCTTCGTGTCGCGCCGCGGCGAGTTCTATGTGCTGGCCCGGTCGAACGTCGTGACCCCGCCGAAGGCCGGCACCGCCGAACCGGGCACGGACATTGAGGCCGGGTGGGACGACAACGACGCGAAGTGGAAGGCCGAGCGCATCCTCGCCATGTCCACCGGGTTCGAATCCACCGGCAGCCCGGAACTGCGCGAACTGTTCGAGGAGCGGTTGGGCCGCCCCCTCGGGCCGCCCAAGCAGACCGCGTTCGGCACGGGCGCGATGCCGCCGGGCAGCGTCAAGAAATTCTTCTTCGAGATCGACGCGAAGCTGATCGTGTTCGGCCGCACCGACCCGACCGCGCACCTGACGCTGAACAACGACCCGATCAAGCTGAACCCGGACGGCACGTTCCGCATGACGTTCAACCTGCCGGACAGCCGGCAGATCATCCCCGCCGTGGCCGCGAGTGCCGACGGCGTGGAGGAGCGGACCATCGTCCTCGCCGTCGAGCGCAACACCAAGCACCTCGACCCGATGATCCACGACCACATGAACGAGGTCTGAGGAGGTGGAAACCGCAAGTAGTTACTGCGCGCGATCGAAG
>JAYUBA010000970.1:0-4706 GCA_043741075.1 Frigoriglobus sp. | reverse complement strand
TTCAGAACTATGCACGTCGGTTATCAGTCGGGGGCGAACCGCTCGCGGTAGCGGCCCGCGTCGGGCACGGGCACGTGGGCCACGTCCGCCTTCCGCAGCAGCACGTCGCCCAGCACCACCGCGTCCATGTCCGTCGCCAGGAAGCAGTCGAGCGCCTCCTCCGGCGTGCAGACGATCGGCTCGCCGCGGATGTTGAAGCTCGTGTTCACCAGCACCGGGCAGCCGGTCTGCGCGTGGAACGCGGTCAGCAGCGCGTGGAACCGCGGGTTGCGGTCGGCGTCCACCGTCTGGAGGCGGGCGCTCGCGTCGATGTGCGTGACGGCCGGAATCACCGACCGCGGGACGGCCAGCCGGGCGTTCAAGTCGGGGTGTTCGGTGAGCACCGTCGTCTGCCCGTCGGCGACCGGCGACCGGTGTTCGGCTCGCACGGGGGCGACGAGCAGCATGTACGGGCTGTCCCGGCCGCGGGGCAGGTCGAACCACTCGGCCGCGCGTTCGGCCAGCACCGCCGGGACGAACGGGCGGAAGCTCTCGCGGAACTTGATCTTCAGGTTCATCGCGCTCTGCATGCCCGGCGCGCGCGGGTCGCCGAGGATGCTGCGGTTGCCGAGGGCGCGCGGGCCGTACTCCATCCTCCCCTGGAACCACCCGACCACCGCGCCGCCGGCCAGCAGGTCGGCCGCCTCCCGCATCAGTTCCGCTTCCGCGCGGCACCGGTGGGCAATTCCGCGGCGAGTCAGAACCGCTTCGACCTCCGCGGGGGCGAACGCCGGCCCCAGCAGGCTCCCCTTCTGGGTGTCGCGCCCGCCGGGCGAACGCGGGTTCTTGAGCAACTGGTAGCACACGAACAGCGCGGCGCCGAGCGCCCCGCCCGCGTCCCCGGCCTTCAGTCGGCCGTCGAGGGTCGGCACGACGGTCTCGAACACGGTCCGGGCGAGGAGGTAGTTGCCGGCGAAGTTCATGTGAACGTGTTCGAGGAACAGGTTCTCTCCGGGGCCGCCCGCCGGGCTGGCCGCGTCGAACGCCCGCTCGGCGTCGGCGAGCAGCGCGCCGCGCCCGGCTTGTGCCGCGGCCACTTCGCGGATCGTCTCGTTGACGGCCGCGTCGGAGCGGAACCGCAGCGCGTCGAGGTCCCGCGCGCCCAAATTGGGCGCGCGCCTCGACCGGGCGCCCGAGGGCCGCGCGGCACCGGCCGAGGCGGTACTCCAGGTCGGCGAACCGGTCGGCGATCTTCTCCGCTTCTGAATAACGGCCGGCCGCGGCAGCGTACTGCCCCTCCGCCTCCAGCCGCGCGCCCTCCGCGAACAGCGCGTCCCAGGCGGCCGTTTGCTCCGGCGAGAGGCCCGGCCGGTGGGCCGACGCGAACGGGGCCGACTCCCGCAGGTTCACCGGGATGGTACACACGGCCACCGGCACGCCGGCCCCGGCGCCGACCCGGCAGATGTCCGTGAGGTTGTCGCGGAAGTGGTCGTAGATGCGCCGCAGGCGCGGGTCGTCGGCCGCGACCTGGCTGTCCACGAACATCGCCATCCCGCCCCACGTCTTGGGCGCGGCGCCGTCGCCCTTCGCGCCCTGGACGAGCGACGCGAGGAGTTGCCCGGTGCGCGTGCGGCGGACGGCCAGGTTCCCCCGGATGAACCGGCGGCTGGGCGAGTACGGGGTCCGGAGGAGCACCTCCAATACGCGGGCGAAGCTGACCGACGGCTCGGGGAAGCCCATCGCGGCCGACTCGCCGAGGACGAACACCCGGAACGTGCCCGGCGTCTTCTCGGTGTTCAGTACCACGGGGACCGGGAACGGCGTCTTCTCGTACCCGCGCGGGAACACCCACTGACCGAAGTCGCGGTTGTCGATCACCGTGCCGGGCCGTTCGAGCTTGGACCCGTCGAGGAAGAAATGGGTGTCGCGCCCGTACCCGCCGATCCGCAGCCCCGTTGCGCGGGGCCCCTCTCTGTGGTTAGTCCTTCTGCCCAGGAACGACGGGTTGCGTCCAGGCGACTTCCACGTCGCCCTTCGCGTACGGGTTCGGGTGCGGCTTGCTGCTCGTCACCTTCGCCCGGACGTACAGTTCCTCGCCGGTGAGCGTGTACGTCGGGTTCGCGTCGTTCGACTCCGCGACCACCTTGCCGATGTCCGCGGAGTAGTCGCTCGTGACCGGCGTTTCCGTGCCGTTCTTGTCCTTGAACACCTTCGGCGTCGCGATCAGGTCGGTGCCCTTGAGCGTCGCGACGAACTGCGTCTTGTACGTCACGCCCGGCTCGGTGCGAATCGCGATCTTCAGCGCGTTGCCGTCGCGGGCGATCTCGTTCAGCACGACGCCGGTACTCGCGTAGAAGTCGCCCGCTTCGATCCCCTTCACCACCGACTCCGCGGTGAGGAACGGGGTCTTCACCATCACCCACCCGCGGCCGGGGTTCACCTTGCCGACGCCGTACTCGTGGTAGCCGTGCGCGTCGTCGGTGGCGAGGCCGTACACGACCGGCAGGCCGTGCTTACCCAGCCGCAGCGCGAGCGTGATGTCCCACACGCGCTCCGTGGACGCGTGCTGCGCGTCGCCGTAGTTCCGCACGCCGGGGTGGCCGTTGAACACCTCGAAGAACTTCAACTCCTCCGCGAGGAGTATTTCCTCGGCGCGCACGCCCCAGCCGAAGTTCGGGTGGTTCAGGAACGCGATCATCACCCGACTGGTTTTCGTGCGCTGTTCGTTGACTTGTCGCAAATTGACGCGCACAGTCTCGATAGCGTCCTTGCCGTCGATGGGTTTCACCGCGTCGCGGAGGTTGATGCCGTTGATGTGGATGGGCCGCTTGGCGAAGCTGTGCGTGATCTCTTCGGCCGGCACGAGCAGGAACTTCCCCGGTTCGTCGAACAGGCTGCGGAACTCCGCGAGCGGCTTCAGCCGCACCTGCTTCTTGTCCTTCGTCGTGCGGAACTCGGCCCACTTCTCCCCGAACCGCTTGGTGTACTTCGCCACCGCGGTCTTGCGGGTCGCGTTCGTGTCCGCGTCCGCCCACTTCTCGCCCTCCGCGAGCACGTTGTGTTCGGTGAGCGCGAGGAACTGGTAGCCGTGCCGCTTGTACCAATCGACGACCATTTCCGGGAAGTCGTCGCCGTCGCTCCAGAGCGTGTGCGTGTGGAGGTTCCCCTTCCAGTATTGCGGTGGCGACGTGGTAAGCGGCGACGGCTCCGCGCCCGCGTGCGGGGGCGGCGCGACATCGGCGTTCGGGAACGCGACCGCCAGCGCGAAGGCGCTGGCGGTGAAGACGAGGGAGGCGAGCGGACGAAGGGACATCGGGAACTCCCGTGTGGCAGCGAACGGGAAATTGGTCCGGCCGTGCTCGCGTTGTCGGAGTGGTCGGATAAACTTACTTCATGGTCGCCAAAAGCGGATTCATCGCGGTGAAGTGGATCATCCGCTTGGTTCAGTGGTTCGTTGGGGCCGTTGTTGTCGCCATTGTTTTGTTCTTCCTGTGGCTCATCTGGGCCAGCATCTTTTTTAAGCCAATGTCAGGTGTTCCGGGGGGAATCACGTCTCCATGAGGAGCCGGAGCGGGTCGCCGAAGAGTTGGGCCAGGCGCACCGTAAACCGGCACCCGTCGGCGCCGTCGATGACGCGGTGGTCGTAGGTGAGCGACAGCGGCATCATTAGCCGCGCGACGATCTGCCCGTCCTTCACCACCGGTTGAAGCGCCGACTTCGACAGGCCGAGGATCGCGACTTCGGGGTAGTTCACCAGCGGCGTGAACGCGGTGCCGCCGATTCCGCCGAGGTTGGTGATGGTGAACGTGCCGCCGCGCATCTCGTCGATCGCGAGCTTGTTATTCCGCGCCTTCTCCGCGAGCGCCGCGACTTCGGCCGCGAGGTCGCGAATGCACTTCTTGTCCGCGTCGCGGATGACCGGCACCACCAGTCCGCGCTCGGTGTCCACCGCGATGCCGATGTGGAAGTACTTCTTGAGGACGAGCTTGCCCGCGTTCATGTCGTAGCTGCTGTTGAACCGCGGGAACTCCCGGAGCGCCGCGACGCACGCCTTGACGGCGAGTACCGTCATGGTGATCTTCGGGCCGCCCTTCGGGAGCGCGTCCACGATGCGCTTGCGGCCGGCTTCGAGATCGGTGATGTCCGCGATGTCCTGCTGTGTGACCATCGGCATGGTCCGCCAGCCGACGGTGAGGTTCTTCGCGATGGTCTGACGGATGGGCGCGACATCGGTCACTTCGACCGGCCCGTACTTCGCGAAGTCCGGGAGCGGCGGCAGCCCGAACTTGTTCACGATGACGCCGTCGGACGCGACCGCGGCACCGCCGCCTTCCTTGACGCGCTGGCGCTCGGTCCGCACGAAGCCCTTCACGTCGTCGAGGGTGACGCGGCCCGCGCGCCCGCTGCCCTTCACCTCGGTGAGTCCGACGCCGAGTTCGCGCGCGAGCCGCCGCGTGGCGGGTCCGGCCGGGACGAGCGTTTTGGTCGCGGTGCCGTTGCTCGTGACGGGTTGCGCGGCCTCCCTGAGCGGGGGGCGTAAGCCCCCTGTGTACTGAGGTGGCGGCGCAGGCTCCCGCGAAGCCGCAAGCGGCGTGGCTTTCGCGGCGCTCGTCTTGATGGTCAGCAGTTTGCCGCCGACGGCGATCTTGTCGCCGGGCTTCACGTGGACCGCTGTCACGGTGCCGTCGGCCTCCGCCGTCACCTCCATCGACGCCTTGTCGGTGCTG